>JBFMCJ010000234.1 GCA_040754675.1 Bacillota bacterium | reverse complement strand
CGCCCCGCGCATCGACCCTGCCGGCCTCCGCCGCCTGCAGGCGCTGCTCGCCGACCTGCGCATCAATTACGCCGCCCAGCGCTCCCGCGCCGAGTCAGCCGCCCGGGAGGATACCGGCTCCCCCTCCTCCTGACCCCGCGAGGCGCGCCCACCCCACTCTCCCGCCTCGCGCACCTAAGTCATCTCCTTTAGCGCCAAGGCATCCAGAATGGTTCGTTAGCAGCGCGTTAGCAAACGGTTAGCAAATACCGTGGGGGCGTGTCCGGGTACTCAGGCCTTGATGGCGGGGAGTAAGCCGTGAAAGTCCGGGCACGGGAGAAGGGCGGCCGGCCGGAGCAGCTGTCACAGGAAAAGGGAACGTAATCCCCCGGGACCCCGTGGCGCAAGGGAAAACGCCCCGGGTAGTGCTGGTGGCGTTGGGGAGTTACTACCGCGTGGTGACCGGATGCACCGGGTCGGCCCCGTTTCCGTCCGGTCCGACACCTGTTGACGGGGTGGGGCTGCTACCATGGGAGCCGGTGGTGTCAAGTGCCAGCCTCTGACCTGTCCTCCCAGTGTCCTTGCGATTTCAGTGCGGCAATAAAGGCGGCAAGGACCGCGGGCGACACGCCGGACCGTTCGGCTGCAAGCGCAACGACCGGGTCGACCGGGGTCGGGAAAATTCTGGGGACTGAGGAAGCTTGCTGGGCGCTTGCGGTACCCAGGAGTTCGTCGGTTGTAACTTGGAGCACCTGGCTGAGCTTCACGAGGGAGACGAGGCTGGGTAGCTTGGCCCCGCGCTCCCAGTTGGCTATGGTGGGCCGCCCCACACCCACCATGCGGGCTAGGTCTTCTTGCTTCAAGCGCCTTCTCTTGCGGATCTCCCGCAGGGCGGCCGCGAAGGTGTTCTCCATACACTTATCACCTGTGTTTCTGCCGGAAACATCACCTGCACTATAGCACAGGCACTGGGTATTGACAAGTTTTCCGGCGGGCACATATAATGTGCACGTCGGGAACAAACCCCGGGCACGTAGTGCGTGAGGGAAAGGTGGAGTACATAGTGCATCGCAACAACCTGAGACGTGCCAGGTTGCATGCGGGTCTCACACAGGCCCAGGTTGCGATTATGGCTGGGCTGAGCCGGGCGGCATACACGAACATCGAGCTCGGCAGGAAGAATCCTTCCCTCGATACGGCTCTGCGCATCGCTGAAGTCCTGGGCCAGCCGGTCGAAGACTTGTTCGGCGTGGGTGCTGCTCACGTGCGCGAGGCAACCGCTTAACATCTGGCTAACCGGTTGACTGCGCGCTGGAAGGTTCCGGGCGCACCGGGAGACGGGGAGTTTACACGTGGAATGCGGCGGGATATACCGCGATCCCGACAGCAGAAATTCCAGGTCCGAGGGGGTGGTTTACGGCCTGTGAGTGTGGCAATACGTGTTTATCGTAGCGGTTTCGGTAGAGCAGAGCGGAAGGAGGTAGAGGAAGTGCACCTGGTCCCGATTGCGAGCAATGGTGGCCGCGCGAAGAGGGCCGTGGGAAAGCTCCTATCGGTCGCAACCATCTTGGCTCTGGTCTTGACGCTCCTCCCGGTCGTACCGGCGATGGCAGCGGCAGGAAATTCGACGGCGAAACTGACTAATCCACCTGAAGGCGGAATTGTTGCTGAGGTTACGGCTTTCCAGGGAGAAGCCACGGATCCCGACGGCGTGACAGGCGTGAGTATTGCCGTCCAGAACGCCAGTGGCCAGTATGTGCAGCATCTCGTGAATGGTGGCTGGGCTTCGACGTTCAAAGCGTTTTCGGCGCAGGTGACTGTCGGCGGCACGGTCTATCAGTGGACAGTTTCGGGAGTGAACTCGCTTATCTTCGGCGAGGGCAACTACACCGCAACCATCGTAGTCAACGATGGGACGAACATCGACTATCACTATGCGACCTTTGCTGTGGATAAGACCGGCCCGCAACTCTCCGGGCCTGTGCCTGAGCCGGGTAGCTTTATCGCTGGTCGCAGTCAGGAACTGTTTGCCGTGACGGCTACCGACGACCCAGCGGGGGTTTCCACGGTGGAACTTGTGTACCGGGTAGGCGCCACTGGTCAGGCGGTGACCGTGCCATTGTTGACTGTAACTGGCAGCGTATATAGCACCACCCTGGATCTCTCCAACACTGCCACGGGTGACATCGTGTACTTTAAGTTCACCGCAACCGATGCGGCAGGCAACAGGAGTGAAACTCCCGAATACACCGTCACCGTCGATAAGAAACCACCTGCGGAGGTCACCAACCTGACTGTCACTGCGCCTCCCGAGGGTGGCAAGTTGGTACTCAGCTGGGCTGACCCGACAGATGCCGACTACGTTCAGGCGAACGTGTACTATCGCACCCTGCCGGATGGGACTTGGAACAACGCCGGCAGTGCACCGAAGGGCCAACAGACCTTCACCATCAGCGGCCTTGATCCGAGCGGCGCTACCAAGTACGCCGTCAAGGTAACTACGGTGGACGGCTTCGGTAATGAGTCCTCAGGTGTGGCTGCCGACAACAACGGCCAGGGATATGCAGCTAAAGACGTCAAACCCCCGGCCGAGGTGAGCAGCCTGAAGGTGACGGTCGTTCCGGCGGGTGGGGCGCTCAACCTCGAGTGGACTAATCCCGCTGACGCCGATTACCAGGGTGCCAAAGTCTACTTCAGGAAGTTGGCCGACACCTCCTGGACGTACAGCGGCACGGTTACTGGAGCTGTGTACCAGTATCAGGTCATGAACCTGGTTAACGGCGTGCCGTACGCGGTCAAAGTGACTGCGTTCGACGTTTATGCCAATGAATCTGCCGGCGTCGTGGACGACAACAACGGCCAGGGTTACGTTCCGACAGATACTCAGGCGCCCGGCGAAGTAACGGGTGCTCAGGCTTGGGCTCCCGCCGAGGGCGGCTCGATCATCGTGTCTTGGATTGATCCGGCAGACATCGACCTCAACCATGTCAATGTTTACATGCGGGTGAAGGGTAGCACCGATTGGGGTACCCCCGTTGCCGTAGAAAAGGGAGTAGGCTACTGCGAGTTCGGCAACCTGGATCGCACCGGCGAGACTAGGTATGAGTTCAAGGTCAGCGTTGTGGATGCCCTCCGCAACGAGTCGCAGGGCGTAGAACTGAACAACAACGGCCAAGGGTACACCGCCAAGGATCAGGTGCCGCCCTCTGACGTCGCTCAGCCGACAGTATCGATCCCTGCTCAGGGCGGTAGCCTAGAAGTGCGGTGGACTGACCCAGGTGACGCGGATCTGCACCACGTGAACGTCTACTGCCGGCCGATTGGTACCACAGGCGACACCTGGGGGCTCCCGCAGCAGGTGTCCGCGGGGGTGCAGCAGTGTGTGGTCACGGGGCTTGCCAACGGCCATGCGTACGAAGTCAAGCTCACCGCCGTGGATGACATTGGCAACGAGTCCACGGGTCTTGTACTCAACAATAACGGTCAAGGTTATCTGCCCAAGCAGCTTCCCGTGGATACCACGCCGCCTGGTGAGGTGCAGGGGCTTGCGGTGACCCCGGTTGCAGGGCCGGGAGCCTTCGCTGTCAGCTTCACTTGCCCTGCGGACTCCGACTTGGCGCGGGTCCGCATATCGATGTACGGAACGAGCAGCTACGAGCACTACGGAACGGTGGAATTGGAGGCGCAGGCGAACCAGGTCTTCGAGGGCTTGCCTGTCATGGTTGCTCCTGATGTGACCCTGGGTGGCGAACAGCGTGTGATGTTCAAGGTCGTTACCGTCGACCAGACAGGCAACGCCTCTGCCGGCCTACAGGAGGACGATAGCGGTCAGGGTTACGCGGTCGTCGCCCATTGGCAGCTGTTGCCCGGTCCGGAAGGGTGGACCACCTTCTCGGTGCCTGTTCAGCTGGCAGGGGGGCAGAAGCTGCTCGGCGACCTGATCGATGTTGGTGCGGTGGACGTGGCATACAAGTATGATTCCGCGACGCAACAGTGGGTACAGGTGACGGAGGACAACAACACCATTGCCCCGCTCGAGGCTCTCTACGTCAAGCTCAAGAGAGAGGTTCTGGCTACGATCAGACCGACGACAACACCTGGTGCGCCCCCTGTGAGGAAGCTGTACAAGGGATGGAACCTGGTTGGCCCGACGGACAATCGCGCGGTGCATGACACGCTGGTAAGCGTGGCAGAAGGCTGGCGGCAGGTGGTAAGCGTGCCGGGGAACCCTGAAGTGTGGGCTGCAACGCCTTACACCGAGTACTACACCGAGTACTATCAGCTCAGATGGGTGCATACTCACTACGGTTACTGGATTTACATGGCAAGCGAGGGAGACCTGGCCGGTTTCGTGGGTACTCCAGTAACTGTCGGGAACTATCCGGTCGGCTGGTAAGCCCGTGGTGTCCCTCGGCTAGTGCACACCTGGAGGGGGCTGCACGGGAGTGTGTGGCCCCCTCTTCCGCAGATCGGGTGCAAGGAGGTGCTCCGGGATGGGGGGAATTGTGCGGAGGCTCACGGCAGCGGCCGGCCTAACGTGCGCGCTGCTGTTTGTCCTGGCGAGCTCCGGTCTCGCACAGAGTGAGCCATCTCTACCCGCGGCCTACTACGGGACGGTCTATCTCAACGGGAGCCCTGCCCCTATTGGCACGGTCATAGTAGCCAAGATTGCAGGTGAAATCCGTGGGAGCATAACAGTGCAGGAAGCAGGCAAATACGGCGGGGCCGGAGCACTGGAGTCAAAGCTGGTGGTGCAGGGTGCGTCAACCGACGAAGGTAAATCCGTTGTCTTTGAAGTGGGCGGCGTGTTGGCAAGCCAGACGGTGGCCTATAAGCCTGGCGACGTGAGGCAGGTTGACCTGACGGCGGTCGGTATAGTTACCCAAGTGGTCGGGATTTCCGCGACGATTGGCGAAGCCGGACAGGCGACCTTGAGTCAGGGCGAATCCATCAATGTGGCGGTCTCGGCAACTTTGGTTGACGGCACAACGCGTGACGTTACTTCCGACTGCGCTTACGCCACCAGCAACCCCCAGGTGGCTACCGTGAGCGGGCAGGGCGTGGTGACAGCGGTGGCTCCTGGGCAGGCGGCGATTACCGCCAGATACCAGGGGTTCGAGTCCTCCGTGGCTGTAACGGTGGTTCCAGCTCTGACCGGGATTGAGGTTTCCCCGGCGGCGGTGAATCTCACCCCGGGACAGACTGCACAGCTGGCGGTAGCGGCAAAGTACTCGGACGGGAGCTCAGTTGACGTGACTGCGCGGGCCACCTACGTGACCAGCAACCCCCAGGTGGCTACCGTGAGCGGGCAGGGCGTGGTGACAGCGGTGGCTCCTGGGCAGGCGACGATTACCGTGTCCTACCAGGGCAAAGAAGCAACTACAAGAGTGACAGTAAGCCAAGCAGCTACTCCCCCTGTGGGCGGGGGAGGCGGAACCGTTCCCCCTCCGTCTCCGCCGTCTCCACCCAACAAGGTCGAGGTCACGATAGAACCTGGCAGGGTAGCGCTGGCGGAGATCGACGAGGTAGCGAAGGTTGAGGTCCAGCCGGGCGCAGTCACCGGGACGAACGCGCGGTTGCTGTTGACGGCCTTGCAGGAGAGCGAGGCGGCCCCGATCCTGAACCTGGCGACGGGTATTGAGCCTGCGAGCCCCGTCGTCGACGTGAGCGTGAAGGACGGACAGGTATCGGGGACGGTCACCGTGGTGCTCTCTTACGACCCGGGTAAGGTGCCGTCTGGCCGCATGCCCGCTGCCTACTTCTACAGCGACAGGAAGTCGTGCTGGGTCTACCTGGGCGGCAAGGTGGATCCGGGTAGCAAGACGGTCAGTGTGGCGGTCTCGCACCTGACGAAGTTCGCAGTGTTTGCCCGCGACCCGGTGCCCGCGTTCACGGACATGCAGGGTCATTGGGCCGAGCAGGTCGTGGCCCGGCTGGCGGGCATGGGAGTCGTGAGTGGCTACCCGGGGAACGTATTCAAGCCGGGTGCGGAGATCAGCCGGGTCGAGTGCACGGCGATGCTGGTACGCGCCCTGGGCCTGCAGGCTGCGGGTGAAGAGGGGCTGACCGCGTTCAAAGACAGCGCTAACATTCCCTCCTGGGCTAGGGGCCTGGTCGCGGCCGCGGTCAAGGCCAGCCTGGTAAAGGGGTACCCCGAGGAGGACGGGAGCTTCACGTTCAGGGCCGGGAACCCGGTGACGCGGGGAGAGCTTGCGGTGCTGGTCGCCAGGATCATGGCGAAGGAAGTCGGGCCTGTGACCGGGACCGTGAGCCAATTTGCTGATGGGAGCAAGATCCCGGACTGGGCGAAGGAGTCCGTGGGTGCGGCAGCGGCCAAGGGGATCATCAAGGGGTACGAGGACGGTACGTTCCGGGCCGCGAACAACGTCACGCGGTCGGAGGCT
>JBFMCJ010000233.1 GCA_040754675.1 Bacillota bacterium | reverse complement strand
CCCGCCGTCCGTACATCCTCTGCATCATGTCGCAGGGTGTGGAAGACATCGAGAGCGGGTTTGCCGACATCTCCACCATCTCCCGGATGGTGTACGACTTCCAGGAACGCCTGGCGGGCCGCTAGGCGTGCCTACTCGCCCATCACCTTGATGACGACGCGCTTTGGGCGCTGCCCGTCAAACTCCGCATAGTACACCTGCTGCCAGGGCCCCAGATCCAGCCGGCCGCCGGTCACGGGCAGGATCACCTCGTGGTGAACGAGGAGGCTCTTCAGGTGCGCGTCGGCGTTGGTTTCGCCGGTGCGGTGGTGCCGGTAGTCGGGCCGGTAGGGCGCAAGCTTCTCCAGCCACTCGTCGATGTCGGCGAGAAGCCCCTCCTCGGCGTCGTTGACCCACACCCCGGCGGTGATGTGCATGGCCGAGACCAGCGCCATCCCCTCCCGGATGCCGCTCTTTTGCACCGCCTGGGCCACCCTGTCCGTGATATTGATGTACTCGCGCTTTCTGCCCGTGTTGAACGTGAGGTACTCGGTATGGAACTTCATGGCACCCCTCTCCTTCCAGGGGGGTGGGTTCGGCCGGACGCGGGGGGCATCCTGGCCGCCGGCGCACGCGCCTCGGCCAGGCCTGCCGCCGGCCTGCCGGGATGCGGGGTGCGTATGCCCTGGGGTGTACGGTAATCTCTTCCGTATGCTATGATCTCACCGTGCAAAACGGATCTACCGGCCGGGGGTGGCGGTGTGGCAACGACCGCGGTGCTGGACAACGTGCAGGTGGGCAGGCTTCAGGAAACCATGCGCCGGGCGGCCCAGGATCGCTCGGCGGCGGTCATGCAGGTCGAGATGGAAGGCACCTGGAACCTGGCGGAGGGGGAGCCCCAGTACCGCAGCATTCTCAATGCCCCCAACGCCGGGCCGGTGGAGGTAATGGCCGACTTCCCGCCCCAGTTTGGGGGGTGGGGCAAGGCGCCGAGCGCCCTTCAGTACTGCCTGTATGCTTCAACGGCCTGTTTTGCGTCGACCTTCGCCCTGGTCGCGGCCCTGGAGGGGGTCACGCTCCGCTCCCTGAGGGTGAAGCTCTCGGCGCGCCTCAACATGGAACGCTTCTTGGGGGTCGGCGAGGCGCCCGTCATCGAACACTTCAAGTGGGCCATCGTGGCCGACTCCGATGCAGACGACGACACCATGGAGCGGCTGCGCGTGCTGGCCGAACAGCGCTGCCCGGCCACGTGGTGCTTGCGCAACCCGATCTCCGTCGAAAGCAGCGTCGATCGGGGCCGCTGAACCGGCGCGGCAGCGCTGAAGGTGCCCGGAAAGTAACCGGCGCCAGGGTGGGCACCGAGCCGTGGAGAAGATACGCCCGGGAGGCGCTGGCATGGCCGAGAGGGTTCACGGCGGCAGCGTGGTGGTCGTCGGCAGTCTGAACATGGATCTGGTGGTTCGCACGCCTCACCTGCCCCGGCCAGGTGAGACGGTGGCAGCACGCAGCTTCGCCCAGTTCCCGGGCGGCAAAGGGGCAAACCAGGCGGTGGCCGCGGCGCGGATGGGGGCACGTGTGGCCATGGTGGGGCGGGTGGGCGCCGACGCCTTCGGCGAGGCGCTGCGCCGGGTTCTCGAGGCTGAGGGGATCGACCTGCGCTACCTCCGGGAGACGCCGGGTGAGACGACGGGGGTGGCCTCCATCTGGGTGGATGACTCCGGCGCCAACTCCATCGCCATCGCCCCGGGAGCCAACGCCGCCCTCGCGCCGGCGGACGTCGCCGCTTCGACGCAGTGTTTCGAAGGGGCGTCGGCGGTGCTGGTCCAGCTCGAGATCCCTGCAAAGACGGTGGAGGCAGTGCTCGGGGCGGCAAGGGAGGCCGGCGCTGCCGTGATCCTCGATCCGGCCCCGATTCACCCCCGGGCCAGGGAATGGCTCGGCCAGGTCTGGGGCGTAGCGCCCAACCAGGTGGAGGCGGAGGCGCTCGTGGGCTTTCCGGTGCGCAGCGTGGAGGACGGCCGCAGAGCCTGCGAGGCGCTGCTCGAACGCGGGGTGCAGGTGGCCATCGTCAAGATGGCCGAGCAGGGGGCCGTGATCGCCGAGCGCGGCGCATCCCGGGCTTACCACATCCCGGCCGCGCGGGTGAAGGCGGTGGACACGACGGCGGCAGGAGACGCGTTCTGCGGGGCGCTGGCGGCCGGGCTGGCTTCGGGGATGCCGCTTCTTGCGGCGTGTGAACTGGCCAACGCCGCCGCCGGGCTGTCCACCACCAGGCCGGGGGCTCAACCGTCGCTGCCCGGGCGGGCCGAGGTCGATGCGTTCCTGCGGGAAAACCCGGCCGAGAAACCGCAAGAGCTATCGACGCATCGATAGCGGCACGCGCGGGCCGCGGCGGCGCCTCAACTACGGGGCTCGCTCCACGAGCCAGAAGGGCTGAGACCAGGCGGCCTGCCCACCGTGGAGCGTGACCTCGACCCGGACGTACCCTTCGCCGCCCCTGGGAGCGTAGCGCGCCTGCCAGGCGAAGGCCTCGTGCAGAAGGTGCCCGCGGGCGCCGAAGAAGCGTATGGCCGGCGGTTGCTGGCTGCCGTGGGGGGCGACACCGGGAGGGGAGTTTTCGGGCGCCGTGCCGGGTGAGCGCTCGACCTCGACCGCGACGGCCTGCGTCTCATCGCCTTCCTGCACCACCCCGAACCGGGCACGGGCGCCCGTGCTCGGGTAAAAGGCGCCGGATGCCAGCGCTGCCCGCAGGTGAAGGGCCGCTTGCCAGGGCGAGGGGAACGCGTCGAGCGGCCTTTCCAGTCGCACCCAGACCCACGCCCGCCCGATCTGCTCGGAGCGGTGGCTGTCGTCCACGCCGGTTGCCCACAGGGGGGCGTCGGCGCCTCGCGCCGCCAGCGCCGCGTCCCAGAGCGCTACGTTGTCACGGGTCGGGGAGTGGTGGTTGACGATCTCGACCAGCATGAGGCGCGAATCGGCGAGGGTCGCCACCTGCCACCGTCCGGTGCCCAGGTTTCCGCTCCAGGCGGGGTGGGCGGCAGCGAGAAGGGCTCCCTGCTGCGTTGAGAGCGCGATCTTTCGGTCGGCTCGGGCGAGAGCCGGAACACTTTCCCGCACGAACAGCCGGAGCAGGTGGCGTCCCAGCGGCGGGAAGGGGCGCAAGAGGGTGCTCTCCTCGCCCGGCACCACCAGCAGCCCCTGGTCAAACGCGCACCCCGTCCACAGCCGGTCGTGGTCGGTGATGCAGATGAAGTGGAACCCGAGTTCCCGGTAAGCCCGTACCACGGCTTCCGGAGGCATCCGCCCGTCGAACGAGCGCGACGTGTGGACGTGGAGCTGCCCCTTCGCCCAAAGGGGTGCGAGCTCGGCCCGTTCCCCGCTGCGGGCCCGCCCGGCGGTCGCAGGCCACGCATACGGGTCTCGAAGGCGTACCCGAGTCACGGGGCAGCCCGCCTGGCTTCGATCGTGCCGTCAAGCTGCAGCAGGCGCTGGAAGGCCCGGGCCATGGGAAGCGACGGAATCTCCGCGGGGGACGCCCAACGGACCTCCAGAGCTCCGTAGGCCGAAGGGGCCTCGGCGGCCGAGGACTGGTGGACGGACCGGGCACCGTCGAGCGTCTCGGGAGGAAGCGCCCTCATCCGGAAGGCACGCAGCCTCCAGCGCTGGTGGCTGAAGGTATGCTGCGTTTCGCCGAGGGCCTGCACCACTTCCGTTTGAATCCCGGCCTGGTGCAGCGCCGCCCGCCGGGCGGCCGCCTCCCACGGTTCATCGTCGGCCAGTGGCTCGGCCGGAAGCGCCCACAGCGAACCCAGCAACCTGTCCTCAGGCCTGCGCACCAGAAGGACGCGCCCCCGCGCGTCCGCCACCACGGCAGCGGCCACCCTCACCAGCGGCACCGGCGGGGATGTGCGGCGCACCGGGAGTTCGGCCTGGAGGCGGTATGCCCAGGCCGCGCACAACCGCTGCAGCGGACATTCCCGGCACAGAGGCTCGCGGGGGCGGCAGATTTGGCTGCCGAGTTCCATGAGAGCCTGGGTGAAGTCCGCGGCCCGCCCCTCAGGTACCATGCCCCTGGCCCAGCCGGAGAGCTCCCGGGCGCTGCGCGCGCCCGGAGGCTCCCAGTGGAGCACGAGGCGCGAGAGCACCCGGGCGGCGTTGCCGTCGACGGCCACCTCGGGGCGGTTGTAGGCGATGCTGGCAATGGCCCCGGCCATGTACGGGCCGACGCCGGGCAGGCGCCGCAACTCCGCCGGGTCGTCGGGGATGCGCCCACCGTAACGCGCCACGACCGTCCGGGCCGCTTCGTGCAGGTAGCGCGCCCGCCGGTAATAGCCGAGCCCCTGCCACACCTGCAGCACGTCGTCCACCGCCGCCTGAGCGAGGAGCTCGAGGGTCGGGAAGCGCTCCATGAACCGCTCGAAGTACGGGATGACGGTGCTAACCTGCGTCTGCTGCAGCATGAACTCGGAAACCAGCACAGCGTACGGGTTTGCGCTTCGGCGCCATGGCAGGTCGCGCTTTTTCGCCTCGAACCACCGCACGAGCGCCTCGCCCGCATAGCCAAGAGGCACGGCCGGAATCCGGTAGCTTTTGCGTGCGCGCCGCCGGGCCCGGGTCAGGGTAGCGCCGGCAGCGCCGGAGGTGCTGGATGCAGCGCTGTCGGTGGAGGCGGCGCCCTGCTGCCAGTGCGCGATGAGTACCGGCAGTTCACCCACGTGCACGACGGCGGCGTCGGGCCGCGCCCAGTCGACGAGCGCCCGGTCGGCTGCCGGCCGGCGGTCGAGGGACCGGGCAAGTTCGGCGTGCCAGGCGTCGAGGCGCTGCAAGGCCGCCGGCCGCTCCCAGGGCGGGGTCGAGGCGAGTTGCAGGCCGCGTGAGAGCCGGGGCGGCATGACCCAGACGGCGAGCAGGCCCGCCTTCTTCGCCCCGGCCACGTCGTAGAGAAGATCGTCCCCCACGTGCACGGCCTCGGGTGCCCGCAGTTCGCCTGCCCCCGCGTAAAACGCCCCGGCGTCCGGCTTGGCGTGGCCGCAGAGGTCCGGCGCCGCCAGCGTCTCGAAGAAGCCGAGAAGACCAAGGGCCTCAAGAACAGGCCGCTGGTAAACGGACAACCCGTTGGTCACGACGACCAGCCGGTGACCATCCCGCCGCAGCGCCGACAGCGTCGCGCGGACCGTCGGGTGCGTGCACGCCACGAACCCCGGCCGGCCGGCGTAGTACTCGACCATGGTGGCGACGCTTTGCGGCGGCATGCCCTCAAGGCCCCGGCTTTTCGCGACCGTCTCGATGATGCTGTCCCAGTCGTAGGGATCGATCGCCCTGCGGGCCGCCCGTTCTTCCACCTGCCCGCCATCCTGCCTCGACTCGCTCAGGCGGCGGAAATGTTCCTCGGTCACCGCCTCGATGGCCCGGCGTGCATCGCCTCCGAACACCGCAGCCATCGCGGCGCCCACGGCGGGAAACACGCCGTCCCGGAAGGGGTTGCGCATCAGCACCCCGTCGAGATCGAAACTGATCAGCAAGAGCTTTCCCTCTTCTCCTCCTAGCGCTCGGACGCTCCCCGCGCCGCCCGCTCGGCCAGCACGGCCTCCATGCGGTCGGGGTAGTCGGTGATGATCGCGTCGACCCCGAGGGCGGTCAGGCGCCGCATATCGCCGATATCATTGATCGTCCACACGTGCACGGGAACCCCGCGCCGGTGCAGCAACCGCACCGCGGCCTCGGTGACCACGGGCAGCACGCCGTATCGTTCGGGGAGCTGAGCCGCGTCCGCGGGGGGACGCCAGAACGCGCCAAGGCCCAGCCGAAGCAGGAGCTGCATGCGAAGGCCCTCCCCCATCCCCAACGAGGTGGGGACGTCTGGCGCAAGCTCCCGCGCTCGCCGGACGACGGGGTCACTGAAGGCGGCCAGGAGCACCCTGTCCCGGGCGCCGGCCCGCTCGACGACCTCGAGAACGCGCTCCGCGAACGCCGGGTCGGAGAGCTTCATTTCCACGATGAACCGAGCCCCGGGGAAAGCCGTCAGCACCTCTTCCAGGGTGGGTATCTGCAGTCCCTGCCCCCGGTACGGGAAGCTGGCGCCGTTCGCGGTGAAGCGGTAGCCGGCATCCAGGGCCTTGATGTCGTCGAGCGCCATCGCGCGCACGGGCCCTTGCCCGTTGGTGGTGCGGTTGACCGTGTCGTCGTGGATGACCACCACCTGCCCGTCCCGGCTCAGGTGCACGTCGAGCTCGAGCCAGTCGGCGCGGTGGCGCAGTCCCTGTTCGTATGCGGCCAGCGTGTTCTCGGGCGCAAGCCCCGCCGCGCCGCGGTGCCCGATGTTGAGAGGGCCTGCAGGTCCGGCCCAGAGCACCGGGATGCTCCTGGCCTTCGGGACCCCGGCCGCGGCCCACGACGCACCGATGACGGCGGCGGCGACCACCGCCGCGATGGCCAGATAAGTC
>JBFMCJ010000232.1 GCA_040754675.1 Bacillota bacterium | reverse complement strand
GCGAGGAGCTTATGATATCTTGCTCGTGGGGGTCAATGCACTACAAATCCCCCACGACGGAGGCGCGCGATGGGTCGGCTACCCGCGCTGTACTTGGGATTGTGGCCTGTGTTTGAAGACTACCGGGTGGGCATGGCAGAGGCCCTGGGATTGTCCCACATGATCGACGTACAGGCGTGGGCCGCAGAGGAAGACACGCGCCCGGAGTCCCTGCTGTTCGTTATGGCGGTGGGCCAAGCGCGGCTACAGGACCCCTTAGCCCTCCATGAACAGGAACGGGTGGAAGACCCGCGCAGCGGCGGGCTGGTCTTTCAGTTCTCCCGGATTCAGGCGGCGGAGGACGTGCGATCTTTCGCCCGGCGATACGGACTTTTGGGGCTGGACGACGCGTTCGAGACACCCAACGACGACCCGTTTCGTGCCCTGGAGGCCGAGTTCCGAAGGGATCGGTACTGGACCCCAGACGGGCAGTTGTCCCTTCACCGGGTCGAGGTCGTCAACCGCTGGTTGGACCGCGCCCGGTCGCTCAGGGATCTATTGCGGGAGGCAGCCCAGGGCCGGCCAGCTTACGAGTTGCGAGAACACCTCGAAGTGCAGGTCAATCCCGAGTTACTGGAGCTTCCTTCGGCCCCAGAGAACACCAGGCAATACCGCTTCGTCCTACGAACCTACAACCTCTTCTATGCTATCCAGTTTCTTGCTCTGGTAGAAATCGCCACGGGCAACCTGCGCCTGTGTGCGCGTTGCGGTCAGGTCTTCTCTGCGACCCGCGAACGAAGCGAATACTGCTCCGAGCGCTGCCGCAAGGCGGCAGAGGTGCAGCGTTACCGCAAGCGCCGGAAGGAGGCCGAAATGGCCGGGCAGCTTGAGGCCTAGCCTAGCCGCCGGTACCGGAGAGCAGGAGAACCAAGGCTTCAACGACGAAGATGAGCAAACACGACGAGGGGGGTCCCTATTCTGGTGGAGCACCGAGTACGAGTCGCCGTCTATGCTCGCGTGAGTAGCGATGAGCAGCGGGAACGTGACACCATCCACAACCAGATCGACTTCGCCCACCGCTACGCGGAGTTGCACGGCCTGGAGATCGTGGACGTTTACGCCGATGATGGGGTGACGGGCACCATTCCGCTGGCGCAACGACCACAGGGGCGCCGGCTGCTGGAGGACGCCCGCCGCAAGCGCTTCGACGTGGTGCTCGTGTACCGGCTCGACCGACTGGCCCGAAAGACCTTGTTGCTGTTGTCCATCTGTGAACAGCTGGAATCCATGGGCATTGGCGTCCGCTCCATGACGGAGACCTTCGACACCTCCACCCCCGCTGGACGGGCCATGCTCGGGATGCTCGCCACCTTTGCCGGCTACGAGCGGGACAGCCTGGTGGAGCGCACCGCCCTGGGCCGAGAGCGCAAGCTCCGGATGGGCCGCTACGCGGGGGGCGGAGTGCCCTTCGGCTACCGGGTGAGCGAGAGCGGAAGCTTCCAGATCGAGCCCCGGGAGGCGGAGGTGGTGCGCACCATCTTCCGCCTCTACGTGGAAGAGCACCGGGACGCCGAGGCCATCGCCGACTACCTGGCCGCGCACAACGTACCGGTCCGGGCCGACTACCTGGGGAGCCACCCCGGGCATCGTTCCGTCTGGCGGCCGACCGGGGTCATCCGCGTCCTGCAGAACCCCACCTACATGGGCAAGCGGATCTACCGCCACAATGGCACCGAGATCGTCCAGGAAGTCCCGGCCCTCATCGACGCGGAGACCTTCCGCAAGGCGGAGGAGCTGCGAGCAAAGAACCGCAAGGCCGCGCTGCGCAACACCAAGCGGCCGTACCTTCTGCGCGGCCTGGTCCGTTGCGGCCTCTGTGGGTTGCACTACGTCGGCCACTCGGCCAACGGCCTGGGCCAGCCCGACTACAAGGCCTACTACCAGTGCATGGGCACCAAGAACGTCAACCGCACGCTTCCGCAGCGCTGCGAGGGGAAGTCCGTACCGGCGGATCTCTTGGAAGGACTGGTCTGGGCCGACATCCGCCGCTTCGTCGAAAACCCCGGCGAGGTGCTGGAACGCCTGGAGGCGAAAGTCAAAGAGGCGCTGGCCCAGCAGCAGCCCGTCGAAGACGAACTCCAGGCCATCGAGCAGGCCGTCCAGGCCAAGCAGGCCGAGCGCCAGCGGGTCATCCACCTCTACCGGAAGGGCACCATCGGCGAGGAGGAGGCCGAACAGGAGCTGAAAGCCCTTGCCCGGGAGCTGGCCGAACTCGAACGTCAGAAGGAGGCCGTGCTAACCCGTGACCTGCGGCGCCAGCAGCTACAGAACCAAGTTGTCAACGCCCGAGTGCTCTTGGAGCAGCTACGGGATAGAGTGCAGGCGGCGACCTGGGAAGACAAGCGCCAACTCGTCGAGGCCCTGGTGGAAAACATTACTATAGACACCGTCTACGACGAGCAGGGGCATAAGACGGCCAAGGTGACCATCCGCTACCGGTTCGACGGTCAGCGCGGGAAGTTTTCGGATAGTGAATCGGGTGCGTTGGGCCCGAGCAGCCCGAACACCTCGCCGGGCCGCACCTCGAGGCTCACCCCGTCGACGGCCACGGTCCATTCGGCGCCCGAGTCGTGCGCTTGCTCGGCGGCCGTGGAGGGTGGAGCCGCAGGCTGCGCTTTGGCGTGGAGCATTTCCCGAAGCCGCCGCACGAGCCGCGGCTCGTGAGCCGTCCGGCGCCGGAAGCGCTTCACCAGATCCGTCGCTGATATGAGCGCGTCCCCCGACACCGCGCCGCCACCTCCCCGGGCAGGGCCCGCGTGGGGCACATCCTCGGACAACATTAATATAGCACCTTAACAACGTCAAGGTGCTATATTAATCTTTTCGGACTGCCCCGTCTCGGCGCTCGAGGGCCGAGAAGTCGTCGGGGCCGCCGACCTGGTTCGACGTCGGTTCCGTTCTGAACGGCACAGGGCGCATCGGTTCGTAGTCGTAGCGGTAGGGGGCTCGTCACCGGGCGGTTCCAGGGAGAGCCACCCATCACCGAAACGGCTGTTGCCGTGCCCACACTGGGTCGGTGGCGACCCACCCTCGGGCTTCGGTGCGGAGGCCAAACCGCGCACAAACGCCTCAAAGCGCTGGAAGTCTCGCTGCAATGAAGCCGCTACCTCGGGCAGTCCTTGAAGGAGCCTCCACAACCGTTCGCTATCGATCTGGTACTCGCGCGGTAACAAGGCAAGCGCAACCGTCGGTGCCGAAAAGGACGCCCTTGCGAGGAGGTCACGGACAGGGCCGCTCGTCGGCAGCCGGTTCCATGCCAGGATGCCGACAGTTGCCCCGAGGAACAACGCTGCGAGCGCCATGCCCGCCCCCGGACCGCGCTCCAGTTCGCCACCTGCCCGGCGGTTCCGGTGAGACGACTCTCAATGGCGGAGTCCCATCTGTACGGGTGCGCCGGCGGCACCCCATCTTCCCTGGCTTCCTTGCGCTTGGCCCCATTTCCGGCGCATTGGATGGGCATCACCAGCGGCCTCGCCGCGCTTGCCCGGCTAAACTGGCTCCGGTTATGATGAGGCCGCAGGCGCAAGGAAGCCGGGACGCTTTATACCCCTCAAAGGCCCTTCCCGGCTGGAGCAGCGGGTGAAGCCATGAGCGTGACGGCGCAGAAGCTGACCAGCGAGCAGTTCCTCAGGATGACGGCACCTGACGAGGTGGAAATGGAACTGAGCGAAGGGCAGATCGTGGTCATGACCAAGCCCGGTTACGTGCACCAGCGGGTTGTGCGGCGGCTGTCACGCCTTCTCGAGGACTTTTGTGAGCGAACCGGGTGGGGCGAGTTCGTGGTTGACATGCTGGTTCGCCTGTCGGAATACACCAGCCGCGCTCCAGATCTGAGCGGGGTCCGGCGAGAGAGGGCTTCGATCATTGGGGCAGACCGCCTCGAGCAACCGCCCGACATTGCCATCGAGGTGCACAGCCGCAACCGGGCAGAGGATCGAGGCCCCAAGTTCGAGCAGTACCGGGAGGCAGGCGTGGGCGCCTACTGGATGATCGACCCCGCCTCCCGATCGCTGGAGGCCTATCGCCTTCAGGACGGCGAGTACGTCCTGGTCTGGCACGGTCGAAACAGTGCCGTCTTCCGGCCCGAGGAACTTCCGGGTTTTGAACTCCCGCTTGAGCTTCTCTGGTAAGCCCCGGCTGGCTCAAAACGAGCGCCGAGCGGCGAGCGTCAACGACGCCGAAGAAGTCCGTGTGCCGTGCCTGGCGTTCGACTGCAAGGTGGTTTGGTTGGTCGCCGACGATGCCGAGGACAGCATGGGATCGATGGCCCAGCCGGCCACGTCCGCGCCCACGCCGCCGTACCGATAGGAGCGGGTCTGGAGAGTCGTCGTCCGCGTCCGGTTGGTGGGGGGCGAGGTGGTCTCGGTTTTGACCTGCAGTTCAGCGATCTGGTTGATGCCGGCCTGCAGACGCAGCCAGGAAGGGACTCGGGTGTCCACGCCGAGCCGAAGCGCAAGCCCGGACCGCGAGTTGGTCGTGATGTGGGCAGTCGTCTGCCCCATATCCTCGGTGGTCTCGGCACGGTTATACAGTTCGCCGCCGGCCGCAAGCGTGGTCGTGCCGCGCTCCCAGACCGGCGTGAAGGCGACGAAGTCTTCCCGGTAGCCGTACTTCCAGCGAACCGGGTCCGCAACGTCCAGTGTTTGGCGCCACACCTGGTGGTAATAGGCTGTCACGTAACCGTGGTCGCTCCAGGCAGGAGGGCGATCCGTTCGCGCCACCCGTTCGAGCGTCGTGCGGGTGCCGTGGTTGCTGACGGTACCGTCCGGGTTGTAGCGGACGTACGTCTGGAATCCAGGGTTGATGCCGAGCGCGATGGGCGCCTGCGCAGGCGGGGTATAGAGCACCCCCGCTTCAGGCCGGAATGCCTGCCACCGTTGACTCGTGTACGAGGCCTGCCCGCTGGGCGTATAGGTTTCGGTGAGCAGACCGTAGTTGAGAGAAAGGCCGGCCGCCAGGCTCGGGGTAGGCCGCTACCCGTACCCAAGCTTGATGGCGAAGTCGGTACTCGCCGTCTTGTTTCCCAGGGTCGTAGTCGAGCTGTTCAACCCCGTCGGGATCTGAACCCCGAGGCCGCTGCGGGAGGCGACCACGGGGTGCACATACCGGAGGCTCAGGCCAAGGTACCGGCTCCCCGAGGAGGTGGAGGACGTCAGGTTGCCGCCGGTGTCTAGTGCTCGCCGGTCCCCGCCGACAGGTTAGTTGCTGCGATGGCATCCAGCGAGTCTGCATCGGACTCGCTCAGGAACGCGGGGTTCCACAGCCAGTCCGAATCGATGGGCAGCCGGAAGTAGAAGTCGCCCATGTTGTAAGTGGCGCAGAAGTTCCGAGCAAGTCTGTTGCCGGCAGCCCCAAGCCATACAGCGACGGCCAACGCGACCACGAGCAACCGGAAGATCCCTCGTTCCAGACATCGCAGGCCTCCCCTGCCATTCGTATTACAGACTGCTGATATGAACGAGGCCGTCAACCCCCAGTGGTGATCCGCCGGTGGAGCCGGGCCGGGGATGTCGTCGACGGTTGGCACTCTGATATCCGCGGGTTGGCTACCGCATTTTACGCCATCCGTCTGGGAGCAGCCTCGAACTAGAAGCGCACGTATGGCCGCAGGGCCGTGTGCATAGCAGCTTCGAGGATTCCCCCACCGGTCCCCGGTTGGTCCCGCTCACCCGGCCGGCTGGATCCGTGTTGGAGTGGTGTAGCTCGGGGCTCTCTCCCCTCAGCCGCAAGGTCACGCAGCCGCGTGGGTGCGTTTGGCCTCCACGCAGCAGCCAATGGCCCAGGCAAACCCAAGCAACTCTCGTGCCACGGCGGTAGCGGCAACGGTCGACGGCTTTCCCCGGCTCAGCAAGCGCCAGTACTTGCGCTGCAGCCGTTCCTGCGCCTTGAGAGCCACTCGCAGGACGTCCGGATAGGCACCCTGCTGCCGGGCGCGCAACGGGGCCTTCACGGCTGGTCGGTGCCGGTACGCCCAGGCGGCCTCCCCCAGCACGAAGCGGACGTGACCATTGCCGGTCTTGGTGATCCCGCCTCGCCGCGTTTGCGCCCCGCTCGAGAACCCCCGGGGCACCAGGCCCGCGTACGCCATCAGTTCGGCGGCGCTTCCAAAGCGCGAGAACTCCCCGATCTCTGCGACCAGGCTCACCGCCGTCACCTCTTGGACCCCTTTGATCGCCTGCAGCGCCTGGATCACCCGAGCCTGCCGGCTCTCGGTGGCCATCGCATGGATCTCCCCCTTGAGCCGCTCGACCCGGCCCTGTAACTCATGAACCGCATGCAGGTACTCCTGGGAGGCCACCTGGGTGGCCCGATGCGGGAAGCTCAGCGTATCCAGCCAGCGCAGGAACATCCGGGACCACCGACGCGTACCCTGCGGCGCCTGCACACCGTGGCGCAGCAGGAAGCGG
>JBFMCJ010000231.1 GCA_040754675.1 Bacillota bacterium | reverse complement strand
GCCAGGTCCCCGGGCCCGCCGGCCTCCGGGACTGCCCGCGGGCTCGCCTCCCAATCAGGCCCGGTGTCGCCCATAGCGGCCGCGGCCTCCCTCAGGGCGTGCGCCTCCGCGGGGTCCGGCGCCAGCACGGGGATAGACTCGACGGCGGCCGCGCCGGCCGCCTCCCGGAGCTCCCGCCAGAAGCCCTTGTCCTCGGGCAGTGCGGAGACAAACAGGTAGTCCCGCGCCCGGGTGGCCGCCACGTAGTACAGCCGCACCCGTTCGGCGCGCAGGCGCTCTCGTTCGGCGTCCACGGCTTGCCGGTAGCCCGACGTCTCAATGCCGGACTCGGCCGGACCAAAGTGCAGTTCCACCCGGCCCGCGGCCCGGTCGACCACGGCGGATCCCACGTCGTCCCGCCGCTCGCCCAGGTTGGCGAGGAAGACGATGGGGAACTCCAGCCCCTTGGCTTTGTGAACCGTCATGACCCGCACCACGTCCTCGTCTCCGACCAGCGGGGAATCCTCTTCCTCGGCTTCCGCCGCACCCCCCGGCGCGCGCCGCCGCAGCCACCGCACGAACTCCCCGAAGCTCACCGCCCCGGCCTCTTCGAAGGCCGCCGCCTGCGCCAGGAGCTTGTCCACGTTGGCGAGCGCCTGGCGCCCGTTGGGGGCCATCAGCAGGAAGGCCCGGTAGCCGCTTTCGTCCAGGATGCGGCGCAGCGCCTCGGCCGGGCGGAGACGCCTCAGGGCGGCGTGCCACCCGAGCAGCCGGTCGATGGCTCGGGCGACGGCAGGCGCCGCCTGGCGCGCCCTTTCCGGCACCGGAGCGGACCCGTCCAGCGTGCCGCCCGCATCCACGAACTTTGCGAGTTCGGCGTCGCTCACCCCGAAGAAGGCCGACCGCAGGGCGCCGAGCAGCGCCAGGCCGTCCGCGGGATTCCACACGGCCGAGGCGAGCAGGGTGAGTTCCCGGATCTCGGAGCGCACGTAGAACAGCCGGCCGCCCACGACCCGGTACGGCACCTGCGCCTCCTCCAGGGCCGCCTCCAGGTGCTCGATGCCGGTGAAGACGGGCATCAGCACCACGGCATCGCTCCACCGGGACATGCGCCAGGCCCCGCGGTCTTCCACCTGGAGCCGGCCGCCACCGACCAGGCCGCGCAGGGCCCACGCGATGAGCCGGGCCTCCAGTTGCCTGACCTGGTCGGCCGCAAGCCCGCCCGCCGGTTCGGACGGGGCGAGCCGGTAGGCCCCGGGTGCTTGCGCGTCGGGGGCGGGCTGCCAGTCCTCGCGGTAGGGTTCGAGCGGCACGTAAGCGGGCTGGAACGCCGCGGCCGGGGCGCCACCGCCCATCCACGGTGCAAAGAAGGCGTTGACGGCCCTGATAATCGACGGAACCGTGCGGAAGTTCTGACAGATGGTCTCTTTGGATCCCTGTCTCCCAAGCAGTTCGGCGGCCTCCCGGTACATCTCCACGTCCGCCCGCCGGAACCGGTAGATGGACTGTTTGGGGTCGCCCACGATGAACAGCCGGCCCGGCCCCACGGCGGCATCCCGCCACTCCCGGGCCCGGGGCTCGCGCTCCGTGAGATAGAAGACGATCTCCGTCTGCAGCGGGTCGGTGTCCTGAAACTCGTCCACGAAGACCGCCCGGAACCGCTGCTGGAAATGGCGCCGCACGGCCAGGTTGTCCCGAAGCAGGTCCCGGCACCACAGGAGCTGGTCGACGAAGTCCGCAACACCCCGGCGCTTCTTTTCGTCCTGCGCCCACCGCACGAACTCCCGCAGCCACGAGCGCAGGAGTGCGGCGATGGCCTGGCCGGCTTCGGCAAGAACGAGCCCGGCGGCCTCCGCCAGATCCTGGAAGGCCGCCCGCGCTTCGTCCAGTTCGCCGCGGCTTGCCCAGTTCTTCCGGGCGCCCAGTCTCTCGGGCGCAGCGGTCTTGAGCTCCCTGACGTGTTCGCGAAGAGCGGAAGCCCACTGCAGCGCCTCGCGCAAATCGTCCAACGCCGCCTCGCCCGCTGGCGCGATGGCCGGCGCGGGCCGCCGGGCGACGAACTCCGCCACGCCGTGAACGGCCGACGCCAGCCTGTCCCCTTTGTCGGTGCAGCCGGAGCCCACCAGGTGGCGCAGCCGCTCCAGGCTCTCGCCCAAGGCATCGAGCGCCCCGGCCAGGCGCCGCCGCGCCTCGGCCACCGCCGCCGGGCCCCCGTCTCCGGCGGCAGACTGTTGAAGCGCCACGTCCCGGTGTTCATACAGGCGCAGGGCGGCCCTCTTCAGGTCAGGGAGGCCCAAACCACACGCCAGCGCAAGGCAAAGCGCCCGGCTTCCAGAACCGTCGCCCGAAGCGCCGGCCTGCTCCTCGAGCCAGGTGCGCCAGAGCTGGTCGAGGAGTTCGGTTGCCTGGGCCGGGTCGAGCGTCTCGAAGCCCGGGTCGAGCCCCGCCTCCACCGAGCGTTCCTTCAAGATGGCCAGGGCCATGGAGTGGATGGTGGAGATCTGGGCGCTTTCGAGTTCCTCGAGGGCGCGCCGGTGCTCCGGGCTGGAGCTTTCCTGCAGCTTCTCGCGCAGGCGGCTCTTGAGCTGGGCGGCGGCCAGTTCCGTGAAGGTGATGGCTGCGAGCTGCGAGGCGCGCACGCGCCCGCTGGCCAGCACCCGCAGGATGCGCCCGACGAGCAGCGTGGTCTTGCCGGTGCCCGCCGCGGCCTCGACGCAAAACGAGCGGTCGGTCTCCTCGAGAATGCGCCGGCGTGCCGGCTCGTCCACCAACGGCCGGGAACCGGGCGAGGGGCCGTCGGGCATCAGCGCACCTCCGCTCGCATCGCAAGCAGGGCCTGTGCAGGCGCCGCATGGCGCTTACGTTCGGCCTGGCGGCGGGCTTCGGGGCCGCAGACCGGGTAGAAGGCGCACCCGGAACACTGAACGTTCCTGTCCGGAAGAGCCATGAACGTGCCCGAGGCGAGGCCGTTCCCGAGGGTGCCCACAACGCGCAGGAGGGCCGGTTCCAGCTCGCGCCACATCGTCCCCGGGAGCACCACCTCGGAGCGCGTGCCGTCTTCCCCGATGAAGACGAGCTGCGCCTCGCACCGTTCGACGGGCAGGCCGGTGAGGGTGCTTGCGGCCTGCAGATAAAGCGGAAGCTGCAGGGACTGGCCCCGTTCGAGCCGGTCGGGCCCGGGCAGCGGGCGGGGCGCGCGGGTCTTGTAGTCCACGACGCGGCCACCGACGGCGGTGCCGCCCGCCTCCTCGAGGCGAACGTCCAGCCGGTCAACGCGCCCGTGCACGTGAAGCGTGGGGCTGTCCGCCGGGGCCAGCTTGACGTCGTCGAACTCCCGCTCGAACGCTCGAGGCTGCCACGGGCCGGCCGCTATGGCCTCAAGCTCGGCAGACACGAAGCGGGAAAGCGCTTCGAAGACCAGTTCTCTCTGGAGCCGGGCGACGCCCGGCAGGGCGGCTACCGCCACAAAGTTCTCCTCGATGGCTGCGTCCAGCGCCTCCCAGAGCCACGCCCGCCATGGGCCGGGCGCCGCAGGCTGCGGGGGCCCGGGGGGATGGGTGGAGCCCCGGCCGACGGAGCCGGCAACCGCCCGGGCGTGCAGCCACCGTTCGAAGAAGATCTGGAGCGCGCGATGCAAGACGCTGCCTTTCGCGGGTCCAAGCAGCCCTTCGGCCTCCTCGGGCACTTCCTCGTCCGAGACATGGAGCCGCCGGCTGAAGAAGAACCGGCGGGGGCAGCGGGCGTAGGTTTCGAGGCCGGTCGGCGACACGTGCACAACCGCAGGCAGCGTGCCGCCCGGCGCAACGGCCGCGTCGACGAGCCCGTCCCAGGGGCCGGGCTTTTGGCTCCAACGGCGACGCCGGGCCTCGGCGCCGGCCGCCGCCTCCGGGTAGTGCGCCTGCAGGTACCCCCAGGCGTGGCGAGGCCACCGAGCCGCCACCTGAACGTCGAACCCCGCGCGATCCACGGGCTCACCGGAGACGGCCGCACCTGCCGCGGTTGCGCTTGACGGCCGGGCGGCCTTGGCGAGCCGGTCCGAGAGCCCGTTCAGGAAAGGGGACGAGACGCGCTCCTTGCCGGTGAGCGCCTCCGCGCGGGGCCAGCTGAGCACCAGCCGCCGCTCCGCCGAGGCACAGGCCGCCCCGAAGAGGTGCTGTTCCCGCAACGACCGCCAGGCGGCGCGCTCGCCGGGCGTTCCCAGCCCCAGCCGCTCGAGGTCGGCCTCGCTCAGCAGGGGATCCCTGGGGGCCTCCTGCGGCCAGCCCGGGTCTGTGAGCCCGACTGCCACCGTGAGCGCAAAGCTGCAACCTTGAAGTTGGTGCGCGCTCAACAGCGCCGGCCCGCCCTGCTCGAACCGGCCGGAGGAACGGCCCTCCCGTTCGAAGGCAGCGCCGATGGCCTGCCGGAACAGGTCGAGGGAAACCGGCGCGTCCGGCGGCCTGAGCTCGTCCAGCGCCTCCAGCGACTCCAGGCTGCCGTCGACGCGATCCCGTTCCTCTCCCTCTTCCACCGCCGCGCCGAGCCACGCCCGGCACGCCCTCGAAAGTTCTCTCCAGGAACCCTCCCGGGGAAACGCCCTCGCCTCCGCCACGAGCCGGCGAGCGGCCGCGGCGAACGTTTGCCAGTGCGCGCTGTCCCGCAACCGGGCCTCGGCCGCCATCAAGCGGCTTTCCCACTGGTCGAACCCGCCGGCGATCCCGGCCCGGGCCGACAGCGGATCCCAGGCACCCACCTGCCACGCCTCCCGGGACAGGGCGAGCCACCCGGGCTTGAGAGGCGACGACGCCAGCCACTCCAGGGTCGGGGCCCGCGGGAGTTCCGTTTCCACCAGTTCCAGCCAGCCGAGCAGGGCGCGAGCGGCCGGGGACTGCGACAGGCGTTCGGCCCCCGGCACGTAGGCGGTGATTCCGGCCCGCCGCATGGCGTCGGCCACGAGGTGGCGGTAGGGTTCGTCCTGGCGCACCACCACCGCCATTCGGTAGAACGGCACGCCGCCGTCGGCCGCCCGCAGAAGCTGCTGGACGGCCAGTTCGGCCTCCCGGACCTCGTCGGGCGCGGCGACCACCTCGACGTCTGGGGGGAGCCCCACCTCGTCACCGGCCGCCCCCGCCGGGACGTGCTCGACGGTCAGGCCCGAGCCCGGCGCCTGGAGTTCGTTCACGAGGGCATGCCAGAGGTGGGCGGGGTCGAAAAGGAAGTCCACGGCCCAGAGGATCAGGTGGGACGCACCCAGCCGCTGCGCCGCCTGGCCCGCGCGGGCACACCGGATGGCGCTCACGAAGCGGGCCGCCGGATCGGCCCACCGGGCCCCGGGCTCAAAAGCCAGCCGGCGGCTGACGTCCTCGTAGAGGGCGGACAGAGCCGACAGGCGGGGCCTGTCCTCCCCCGGGGCGTGCTCAGCGGCAGCCTTCAGCTTCTCGGGAGAGACGCCGTGGGCCCGCAGGAACGCTACCGTCCGGGCAAGAGCCGCCGTGAAGCCCGGGCGGTCGGCCACCATTCGGTAGTACCCGTGCCGGCGCCTGGCCGCCTGCCAGGCCAGGTACTCGAGTCCCCAGGGGGAAAGCTCCCGGATGCCGGCCTCCGCCAGGTCCGGCGCGCTCAGCTTCTGCACCAGGCTCCCGGGCGTGATCGCGTAAACACCCAGACAACAAGCTCCTGCGAGACGTTCCGCCAGGCGGCGCGTGGCCTGCAGGCAGGCCTCCCACGATGGGCCAACCACGACGACGGGTTCCAGAGGGTGCTCCCGCCGCCAGGCTGCCAGGCGATCGAGAAAGGCGGCTTGCGAAAGACAAGGGGTCCCGCAGCGCTTACCGACGGCAACGTCCATGCCCTCGCATCCACCTGCCCCGCTGCCCAGGTTTTCCCGCCCCGAGGCCGAATCTCCTTTCGGGGGCGCTTGCCGCAGAAGGCCGCTGGCGCGCCCCTCCTGCCGGCCGGAGGCGATGGAAGCCGATGCGAAAGCCGCGCTGGGGATACCTGAGGGGGGCAGCCGTGGCGGTGGTAGCGGCTGCGCTGCTGGTCACGCCGGTGGCCGGAGACGCTTCCGATACGGAGGGATCGCCGCCCCAGCCCGGAGGCACCCCGCCCCTCAAGCCGGAGGCCATCATCATCCGGCCCGAGCCGTCGGGCCTGCGCACCAGCGTCTGGACCGACAGGGCGCGCTACCTCGAGGGCGACCGGGTGCGGGTCAGCTTCTACGTCAGCGAGCGCGCCCACGTCTACATCTACGATCTGGACACGACCGGCCGGGTGCGGCTCATCTTCCCCAGCCGCTACGAGATGGACAACCACGTCAACGCCGGCACGCACACCATCCCGGGCCGGCCGTATAGCCTCATCGTGTCAGGCCCGCCGGGTGCGGAGTACCTGCAAATCATCGCCACACGCACCCCTCTGAAGGACCTGACGCCGGCCTCGGCCTTCGTGCGTTCGCCGTTCCCCCAACTTGGCAAGAACGGCCCCGAGGTGAAG
>JBFMCJ010000230.1 GCA_040754675.1 Bacillota bacterium | reverse complement strand
CGGCTTCGTCGTCGAGGCCAGAGACCGCATGGCCGCCGCCCGCGACGGGCGCTACGACGACCGCCTGGTGTGGGGCCGGCTCAGACCCGAACCACAAGCCTGACCCCGAACGAGACAGCGAACAAGCATGGTCACGGCTTCCGCTCCGGTGGCGTTGTCCCCGGGTTTGAAGGTATGTCCGGGTAGCCCCTGACCAGCCCGCTCCTTTCCGCCCTGGCAACCGCCTCCCGGGCCCAGCGTTCGAGCTCGGCTCCTCGGGCGCATCGTCACCCGAACCCGCACAGGGCTCCCATCCAGACCATCCAAGCGAGATAGCCGAACGCCGCGCCCCCCCCCAAGACACACGGGCCCGGTGCCAGCACCGCCTGACCGGTGAGGGCATAGGTGTCCCCCAGGCCGTGCCCGGACGCGTCTGCCGCGTAAAGCACGTGGCTGTGCAGCCGGTTCCCGCTCCACCAGTATGCCCGCACGTCGGGGTGCTCGCGGGTCCTCTGCGCAAGGCACGAACCGCCCCTCGTGCCACCGGTACACCTCCACGGCGTACGCATCGCCGGTGTCCTTGGTCCAGACCGCCAGTTCGCAACGTCCGTCCCGGGCGTAGGTGCCGCTCAGGTCCACCACGTCCAGCCGGTGATATCCCAGCACGGCCACCGACTGGAGGCCGTTGCCCGTCCAGCTCAGCACCTCCAGCCGCCCACCAAGTGACGGTCCGGCGTCCCAGCCCACCAGTAACTGGGGTTTCCCTTCCCCGAGGACGTCTACCAATTGCAACCTCTCGATGCCGCGCCCGTCCTGCTCCTCGCTCCACAACTTCTCCCACCCGGACGCCCGCCGGCCGAGGAGCATCACGCCCGCCCGTCCGGGGTCTCGCCGGTAGCCCGCCAGGATCAGCAGCTCTCCCTCGGGCCAGAACCTGATCGTCTGCACGGCTGGCGTCCGTGCTACACCGCCCCAGGCCGTCGCGCCCGTCGGTGCCACTTCGGTCAACTGCGCACCGTCCGGCAGGAAGCGTCGCGCCAGTCCCTCCGCCTCGGCCGGAAGGAGATCGAAGACAGGTAGGCTGCCGCTCGCGCCCCCCGTTGCCGGGCCCGGTGCGAAACCCGACGCGGAACCCCAAGCGGTCTTTGAGTCAAACAGCTTGGTCTCCCGCGACACCGTTGTAGAACATAGGCGCCCGACCGCCTGTATTCAGCACCCTCTGGACACCATTGTGACCCTCGCCCGGCCCCGGCACCGGCTACCGCCCCTATTGTGGGGAGAAAATGAGCATGTCCCTGCCTTCATGGCGGCGATTTTTTCCCAGCATATCAGTGGCACGAATTGGGGATGTGGACAGAAACCGCTACGCCGTGTTCGAGATTGTGCTACCGGCCGCAGCATGATGGTGGACCCCGGCGGGACTTGAACCCATCCCCCGGTTAAGAGTCGATAGAGACCCATTGTCGCCGCAGGACTCACAGCCTGAAATCCTTGATTTTCCTGCATTTTGGCCCCGGTTCATCCCGCTTTGTACCAACCGGCGCGAACGATTCGGGCACTCATTGGGCACCGGTGCCCGGAAGAGGATAGTGGACCCAGCCGGAACGGACCCAACCTAGTCTCCCTTGCCTGCGTCACTGCCCTGCCCCTGCTGGCGGAATAAGCGTGGCCACTACGCGCAAACACCCAGCAACGTGACGCCAGAGACACCCGGAAAGGTTTGTGAGGGTGCGGCAATGGACACACACAGCTTCCTGAAAGTTTTGCCTGCGCCTAGCGAAGCTGCCGTTTAGGTCCGCATCGTTTCGTAACCCTGGATGAGCCTTGAACGGCTTGAAACTGCTGGTCACACGGATCTTGTGTGTCCCCGTTTCAAAGGCGTCGCGCCCGCCTTTCGGCGGGCACGGGCCAGCCACTAGTGGTTTCACCGGAACTCTGTATAAGATATCGGCGAGGAATCTCTGACATTTTAGTCCCCGGGTGGACTAAACCCTACACCTGGCCGAAGCACGATGCAAGCTCGGTTGACCAGGCTTCCGTTTTTGAAAGTGCATTTCAAACGTACTGAGTCAATACATTCGGCCACACCAATCCTGATGACTTCATCTCTGACCTCCTCAGCAATCGGTATATTCCTTCCTCTGGCACATAGATAGACCCGCTCCATGCCATTTTCAAAAGCCAAGGTCACTCGACGCACGTAGGGCGTCACACCCTCGCTAACGTACTTGTCTGTGACCGCAACTAGAAGAACAGCCACCCTGATGAAACGTCCCTTGTGATCAAGTGGATTTCTATCACTTCCTCGTTCTTGAGTGGCTATTCGATGCATGAACTCAACGAAGTCGCGTGTGTCCGCGTAGTGGTACTTCGTGGGGACCTGCCCGGCTACCTTGGTGGGTAGTTCTCCAATTTCACGCAGAAAAATGGGTACAAAAAGAGCATCACTGTCAATGTCGGTTAGTATCTCACAAATGCCCCTCAGTTCCTCATCGCTATCAACCCTGGGCCACCATACTTCGTCAAGGAAACACTTCAGAGCACCCGGGCCTCTTTGGCTCAGAATTCTCTTCGCAAGCGTAAGTTCGGATGACTCCATCACTTTCTTGTCTACATAGGGTTTGGCTCGAGGGAGAAATCCGCCAGAAACAAACTGCATCACCGCAGCAGCCAGTTGCTTGTCCGGATTTTCTTCGAAACCCATTCGGAGAACAACCTTGTCGTCACGAATAAAGGCATCCCTTGCCGACTGTCTAACCCACTGAACGGTTACGCCCTTCGGCAACAAACCCCCTATTTCCTTATTTAGGTCATAAGCGGCCGTAGTTAGCGTGCTTTCAAGAGAGGTCTTGACTGCGCGCCTTCGCACGAACGCGACCACCTTACCGATACACATCAGGACGTCCGCAATCAGTAGTCGAACCTTGTCGTAGTTTGCTATGGCAACGCAAAGGATCACTACAATGATAAACAGGAACGCGGAGAGGCCCTGCCAAAAAGACACAGGCATGTCAGGTACTCCTCCGGACATTTATTAGCGCCGCATAACAGTCCAGGCTCGAACAACACACGCATATTTGATCGTTATGCGGAAAGACCGCCGACAAGTTCGAACGATCTATCATCCGTCCACAGTTGAAGCACCGGAGTTTCCCATTCACCAAATCCCCAAGAAGTCCGATTGAGTCCAAGAACTCCTCGAGGTCATCGCTGTAAACAGCATTGATGACCACCTTGTTGCGCAACTCAGATGCTTTCTTGGTCAACTCCTTTTCCAACCGCTCGCACCCACGGCCTATTATTCGCCACATGCCAAGAAGTACCTCCCAACCCAGAGCCTCCCCTAACCTTCAGGCATCTATTCCTACTCCGGCAGCTGTAAGGCTATGCTCTACTATCCAGGCCGATCGCCCAGAAGCCTGCTTTTGACCGCCGCTGATTAATTTGAGCGGGCTCACACTACCATTTGCCCGTGTGAAAATGGTGGACCCCGGAGGGACTCGAGCCGCGACCTCCCAGGTGCAAACCGGGCGCTCCCCCGGCTGAGCTACGGGCCCACCAGTATTCCGCATGGAATTAACCCACGATCTCCCGGATCCGAGCCAGTTTCTCGCGGGCGATTTCGAGTTCATCCACCACCCGCTTGTACTGCGCGAACGGAACCATCGCCGGTTCAGGGAATGCCGCCTCAAGCAGATCGGGCGATGCCTTGTCCAGCAGCCACCACGAACGCGGCCGGTCCCCGATGGCGGCGAGGAACGCCCGCACGTGCTCGGCAGTGGCACCAGGGAATTCCCCGATCGGGTAGACAGCCAAGCCGTAGGGCGAGAAGTCCTCCAGGGTGACCTGCCACATGGCCGCCACCTGATCCGGCCGCTTCCTTGCCAGGGCGTAGTAGACCTGGGGCATCACCGCCACGCACCCGGCCTCGGCGAACGCCTTGGCCGGATAGCGCGGGTGGTACCGCATGTTCCAGAACGGCGCGAAGGCGAGCTGGGCCCCCGGCACCTGCGACAGCACCCGCTCCACGAACCTCCTGGCCCAGTCGTCGGAGCCGGGGACCTCCCACTCGCCTTCCGCGTCAATAACGTACCCCCGGGCGCCCTCCTTGAGGGCCCGGGCCGCAGCGTCCGCCTCCTTGAGCAGGTTGCCGTACTTGTTCCCGTAGCAGTACCCCCAGGCCAGCACCGGGACGCCCTGCCCCTCGCCGGCCTGGAGCACGGCCCGGAACTGCTCCTGGAAACCGTACTTGGCGTCGTCGGCGGGGTCACCGTCGTGGTACTTGACGATCAACCCCGCCCCCAGCCGCTTGGCGGTGGCGACCGCTGCCGCCGCCCCGCCGCAGTCCTTCACCCGGAACACCCACAGCAGGTTCTGCGCGAAGGGGTTCATTGCCCGCCACCCTTTGCGTTCTCCTTCATCTTGCTGGCACCGGCGTACACCCACGTCACGATGCCGCCGAGGCCAACACCCATCACGACGATGGCCGTGCCCGCCGGCCAGAGCGCATTGGCCACGCTCACCAAAACGCCCATGCCGATGGCCACCAGCGGTGCGTACTTACGCTTGACCCACCCGGCAACCTTCAGGGCCTCCAGCGTGACCCAGATCGCCGCGGCAGCAGAGACACCGCCGATCGCCAGATCCTTCAATCCTTCCGTATTCATGCTCTTACCTCCCCGTGATGATGTACAAGGCCATGCCCACGCAGGCGCTGGAGAGTAGAGGATATCAGGACGGTCACCGCCCACGTGGGCCTGCGGCCCCAGTCCTCGCGCAGCCTCCTTAACTCCCGCTGGATCTCCTCGAGCAGGCTGTTCTGCTTGTTGCGCCACTCCTCCAGGTCCGATACCCGCTCGTCTATCCGGGCGATTTCCACCTCCAGGTTGGCGGACAAGCTGGACCACCTCCTTAACGCAGGGAGAGCCCCAAAAGGGGCTCTCCCGGGTAACCGAAACCCCTGATAAGCCCACGGGTCAGCTCGGGCTGTACTGCGCGGCCTCAATGCCGGGTATGGCGGGTCACCTCCTCACACGACCTTGCCGAGCACAACTCCACTGCCCCCCACCATGGCCACCAGCACCCGGTCCCCTGCCGCCGGCGTGTAGCTGCCGAGGTAGGGCCAGGTCCGAGCACTCGGTGCGGTCTCTCCGTCAAACTGCACCTGAGGCCTGCCGCCCGAGTACCCCGAGGGGATCGTCCCGAGCCGGAATATCGGCTGACTGGCAGACCGCCTCACGATCTCCAGGAAGTCCTCCGGTCTCACACGCTCACCACCCTGCGGACACGGTGCCACATCCGGGCACCTGCCCTCAGTTCGGATCCCCACGCCACTTCGCTGTACTTGTGGGCGATGCCCAGCTTGCTGTAGTACAGTTCCAGCACGTCGCTGTCCGAGTGGAACGGCATGATCGCCGTTTCGAACTCCACCTGCTCGTATACCTGGCTGGCCTCAAACGCGATGCGCCGGGCCATTGCGTCCAGGCTGGCCTGGTCGGCGGCATCCACCTCGCGGTAGTCCACGATGGTCCGGCCCCTGCTCACCGTACTCGTCGGAGAGTCGGGATTGTTGTTTGTGTAAGTGCTGGTGAGCACCGCCCGGTCGGGCTGCGACACCACAAGCACCCACTTGTTTGGGACTGCGAAGAGGTCCAGCCCCTGGCTGACCTCCGGGAATATGACGGATTGGTCATCGTCCCGGTACGTGTACTCCGGCGCCCGTTCCGCCGGGGACCGGTACGGCTCCGCGACTGCGGTGCCGTTCTCGTCGATCCACAGACTTTTGTAGTTGATGGCGGCCAGCAGGTCATTGACCACCTGCAGCTTCTTCGTTCCGGGAGGCCAGTCCCGGTCTGCCGGCAAGGTCTTGTCGGTAGGCGTAAGGTTCTGCTGGGTCAGGCCTGCGCTGTCCAGTACGGCCTTGACGGCGGCGATGTAGTTGGTGCCGGCGGCGACCGTGTACCGATCCGCCAGCTTGTCGTCCACGAGGACCTGGAGCAGGTCGTAGGCCTGCACCTCCCGGGTAACTACCCCGGCCCGGCTGACCTTCCGGGGCGGGGTGGTTAGGAGGAATACCCCTTGCGGCCACTCAGCCCAGCCATCGTCGGGCATCCGGAGGCGAACCCAGGGCTTGATGCGGTCGGCCAGGTAATTCACCTGGGCGGAGTCCTCCAAGACAAACGTAGCCGTGCGCTTGATCTCAGCCAGGGAGTTGTACTCGATTCGCCCGGCGAGTACGCCAGTGGGGTCTGCCTTGTTGCGGTTCTGCGAATCCAGTAGTTCATACCGGAAGGCCAGTACGCGAGTCGGCGCGTGTAGAGCCTTCTTGATTTCTTCCTCTGTGTAGCCGCATACCGCCAACGGCTGCACTTAGACGGAAGTTCCCGGGGCATTGGTCGCTGAATGCGCTGGGGCAGTTGAGTTTGCGGTCAACCGGGATTTCATCCCCGTGGCTACGGCAGGGGTAGGCCCAGGTGAGCAAAGATCCGGCGGTGGAGTTCG
>JBFMCJ010000229.1 GCA_040754675.1 Bacillota bacterium | reverse complement strand
GGATCGAGGCCGGAGGGCCAGAAGTCGGGGAAGAGGAGGAGGGCCGGGCCGCGGCCTCTCCCCGGCGCGGGCGGACCGGCCCGGGCTCGAGCGGGACGTCCAGGCCCTCGGGCCGCCGGGGCGGCGGACGTGATGACGAGTTCGAGCAGGCGTTGCCGGCCCCGGACGAGGAGGACCAGGAAGACGTGGATCTCGATGAGAACGCCTATCCGCTTGAGGAAGAGGACGAGGAAGGGGGCGACGAGGGGCTCCTCGGGAACGACGAGTTCGACGAGGACTTCTCGGAGGACGACTTCGAGGGCGGCGACGACGAGGACGAAGAGGAAGGCTTCGGCGACGACGAGGACGAGAACGGCTTTGACGAGGACGGCTCGTTCGACGACGAGGGCGAAGACGAGAACGGGTACGGAACGGATGAGGACGAGGAGGAGCCGCCTTACGGGCACCGTTCAGGCCGTCGCCCGTGGAAGTCGTGACTTGAGCCCGAGGGGGTAACTAGAGCCGTGCCGGTGCTGGACGTCAACAACTTCGACCGCATCCGCATCGGGCTTGCGTCGCCCGACCAGATCCGATCGTGGTCCCACGGCGAGGTGAAGAAGCCGGAGACCATCAACTACCGGACCCTCAAGCCCGAACGGGACGGGCTTTTCTGCGAGAAGATCTTCGGGCCCACCCGCGACTGGGAGTGCCACTGCGGCAAGTACAAGCGGGTTCGCTACAAGGGCGTCATCTGCGACCGCTGCGGCGTCGAGGTCACCCGCAGCAAGGTGCGCCGCGAGCGCATGGGGCACATCGAGCTGGCGGCCCCCGTCTCCCACATCTGGTACTTCAAGGGCATCCCGAGCCGGATGGGCCTGCTCCTGGACCTGTCGCCCCGGCAGCTTGAAAAGGTGCTCTATTTCGCCTCCTACATCGTCATCGACTCCGGCAACACGCCGCTCATGAAAAAGCAACTCCTCACCGAGAGCGAGTACCGCGAGTACCGGGACAAGTACGGCGACAACTTCAAGGCGGGGATGGGTGCAGAGGCCATCAAGGTGCTGCTCCAGGAGATCGACCTGGACAGGATGGCGCAGGAGCTGCGCCGCGAGGTGCGGGAGAGCACCGGGCAGCGCCGGGTGCGCGCCATCCGGCGGCTCGAGGTGGTGGAGGCGTTCCGCAAGTCGGGCAACCGCCCGGAGTGGATGATCCTGGACGTCATCCCCGTCATCCCGCCGGAACTGCGCCCCATGGTTCAACTGGACGGCGGGCGGTTTGCGACTTCGGATCTGAACGACCTCTACCGGCGCGTCATCAACCGCAACAACCGCCTGAAGCGGCTGCTTGAACTCGGGGCGCCTGACATCATCGTCCGCAACGAGAAGAGAATGCTTCAGGAGGCGGTCGACGCCCTCATCGACAACGGGCGGCGCGGCCGGCCTGTCACGGGGCCGGGCAACCGCCCCCTCAAGTCGCTGTCCGATATGTTGAAGGGCAAGCAGGGCCGGTTCCGCCAGAACCTGCTGGGCAAGCGCGTCGACTACTCGGGCCGCTCCGTGATCGTGGTGGGCCCCGAACTCAAGCTCCACCAGTGCGGGCTTCCCAAGGAGATGGCGCTGGAACTCTTCAAGCCGTTCGTGATGAAACGCCTCGTGGACAAGGGATTCGCCCACAACATCAAGAGCGCCAAGCGCATGGTGGAGCGTATGGAGTCTCACGTGTGGGACGTCCTGGAGGAGGTCATCAAGGAGCACCCGGTGCTGCTCAACCGCGCGCCGACGTTGCACCGGCTCGGGATCCAGGCGTTTGAGCCGGTGCTGGTGGAAGGCCGCGCCATCCAGATCCACCCGCTGGTCTGCACCGCCTACAACGCGGACTTCGACGGCGACCAGATGGCCGTGCACGTGCCGCTCTCCGCGGAAGCGCAGGCTGAGGCGCGCCTTTTGATGCTGTCCACGTACAACATGCTGCTGCCGGCCACGGGGCGCCCGGTGGTAACCCCGACGCAGGACATGGTCATCGGCTGCTACTACCTGACGCTGGAAAGGCAAGGCGCCCCCGGATCCGGCATGGTTTTCCAGAGCGCTGCAGAGGTGCGGATGGCCTGCGACGAGGGCGTGCTGGAGCTGCACGCTCCCATCGATGTGCGCCTGGAGGACGGCCGGCGGGTCAAGACGACGGCGGGACGGGTCTTCTTCCGGGAAGCGCTGCCGGAGAAACTCCTCAAGGATGAGAACTGGAACCGGGTCATCGACCGCAAGCAGCTCGCGCGGATCGTCGACGAACTCTACCGGGCCTACGGGCCGGAGCAGAGCGCCGAGGTGCTCGACCGGATCAAGTTTCTCGGCTTCCACTTCGCGACGACCTCCGGCACCACGGTGGGCGTGACGGACATCGTCATCCCGCCGAAAAAGCAGGAGATCCTGAAGGAAGCCGACGAGCAGGTGGAGCGGGTCGAGCAGCAGCACCGCCGCGGCCTTCTCACGGCCGAGGAGCGCTACCAGCGCATCGTGGAGACGTGGACCAGGGCCAAGGAGCGGGTCACCCGGGCCATGCTCGACAATCTCGACCGGTTCAACCCGGTCTACATGATGGCCATCTCAGGCGCCCGAGGTAACGAGTCGCAGCTCGCGCAGCTGGCGGGGATGAGGGGGCTGGTGGCCGACCCCACGGGGCGCACGTTTGAAATCCCCATCCGCGCCAACTTCCGCGAGGGCCTCACCGTGCTGGAGTACTTCATCTCCACCCACGGCACGCGCAAGGGTCTGGCCGATACGGCGCTGCGCACGGCGGATTCCGGGTATCTCACCCGCAGATTGGTGGACGTGGCGCAGGACGTGCTGGTGAGAGAAGAGGACTGCGGCACCACCGAGTTCATCGAGGTGGGGCCGCTCAAGGATCCGTCCAGCGGGCTCGTCATCGAAAGCCTGCGGGAGCGCATCGCGGGGCGGTTGGCCGGCGAGGACATCCGCGACCCCAACACCGGCGAGATCCTGGTGCGCGCCAACGAAACCATCGACGACGAGATGGCAGCGCGCATCGAGGAGCTGGGGACGGACCGGGTACCCGTGCGGTCGGTGCTGGTCTGCCGGAGCCGCTACGGGGTGTGTGCGGCATGCTACGGGCGCAACCTGGCGACGGGCCAGACGGTGGAGGTGGGCGAGGCGGTGGGCATCATCGCCGCCCAGTCCATCGGTGAGCCCGGAACGCAGCTTACGATGCGCACGTTCCACACGGGCGGCGTGGCCGGGCAGGACATCACGTCGGGTCTCCCCAGGGTCGAGGAGCTGTTCGAGGCGCGCAGGCCCAAGGGCCAGGCCGTGATGACGGAGATCAGCGGCACCGTTCACCTGCAGGAGTCGAAGACGGCCCGGCGGCTGTTGGTGCGGGGCGACGACGGCGAGGAGCGCCAGTACGTCATCCCGTACGGGTCGCGCCTCGTGGTGCAGGAGGGGCAGCGGGTCGAGGCGGGCGACCGCCTGACGGAAGGGCCCATCAACCCGCACGACATCCTGCGCGTGAAGGGCCTGCGGGGCGTGCAGATGTACCTGCTGCAGGAGGTCCAGAACGTCTACCGCTCTCAGGGCGTGGACATCAACGACAAGCACATCGAGATCATCGTCCGACAGATGCTGCGCAAGGTGCGGGTGGAGGACCCGGGCGACACGGACCTTCTTCCCGGCGGGATCGTGGAGCAGCACGAACTCGAGGAGGAAAACGCCCGCGTGGTGGCCGGCGGGCAGCCGGCAACCTGGAAGCCTGTTCTGCTGGGCATCACCAAGGCGTCGCTGGCGACCGAGAGCTTCCTGTCGGCGGCCTCGTTCCAGGAGACCACCCGGGTGCTGACGGACGCGTCCATCAAGGGCAAGACGGACCCGCTGCTGGGGCTGAAGGAGAACGTCATCATCGGCAAGCTGATCCCGGCCGGCACGGGCATGTCCCGCTACCGCCAGATCAAGGTGGCGCCGGCGCCGGGAGCGGTGCCGAAGGGCGCGCCGCTCGTGGACGGCGCGTCGGCGCTTGGCCGGCTCCTGCGAACGGCTGCCGGGGAAGACCAGACGAACGCCCTCAGGGACCAGGCACCCGTCGTACCCGTTCCGGAGGGGACACCGGACGCGCACCGTCCTGGCGTGCCGGACTTTTCCGGCGACAGCCCCCTCGGGGAGGGCGCCGAAGCCGATTCGGACGAGTAGAGTCCCTGGCAGGGCTGGAGTCGTGCAGGGAGCCTGCCGGCACCGGGCCCGACGGGGCCCATGCTGGCAGGCTCCTTTTGTGGCAGCCGCCCGCAAATGTCAGATTGACAGCCCTGAGGGCCGATGCTAGAATGAGGGAGTGCTCGGGCGGGTAAACCGCCGCCAGGCCGCGCTGTATAAGGGTTTGAGGCCGATCGAGCGGGAGTGATCCCCGGCCGTATGGTAGAGCCCGGGGTACTGGCGCGACTCAAGACGGATCCGAAGACGGTCGGGGCTCGACAGACGCTGAGGGCACTCCACAAGGGAATTGCCCGGCTCGTGTACGTGGCCCAGGACGCGGATCCCGAGGTAACCGGTCCGATCCTGGAGCTCAGCCAGCGGCAGGCGGTCCAGGTCGTCTACGTGGATAGCATGCACGCCCTGGGCAGGGCGTGTGGCATCGACGTGGGCGCCTCGGCAGCGGCGTTGATTGTAGACCGGGATGTGTCGCCCGATGCGAAGCGGCAGAGGAAGGGGGGAGCGTAGCAGTTGCCGACGTTCAGCCAGCTTGTGCGGCAGGGGCGCAGGCGGGTGGAGCGCAAGAGCAAGGCTCCGGCGCTCCTGTTCATTCAGAACACCCGCATTGGCCGGCGTTTCGAGGGCGAAGGTGCGCCCCAGAAGCGAGGGGTCTGTACCCGTGTGTACACGACCACGCCCAAGAAGCCCAACTCTGCGCTTCGCAAGGTGGCACGAGTTCGCCTGACCAACGGCATTGAGGTCACCGCGTACATTCCGGGGGAGGGCCATAACCTCCAGGAGCACTCGGTGGTGCTGATCCGGGGCGGACGCGTGAAGGACCTCCCCGGCGTCCGGTACCATATCATCCGGGGCACGCTGGACGCGGCGGGCGTTGCCAACCGCCGTCAGGGGCGCTCGAAGTACGGGGCCAAGCGGCCGAAGTAACGGGCCGCTATTGGTACGCAGGCGCCGCCTCCTCGCCTTTTGCACAGGCAGCCCAAAAGTCCGCATGGAGCAGTCTGAGGGGGTAGCCTGCTCTCGTTTTGGAAGGAGAAAGCGCAGATGCCGCGCAGAGGACCGGCGCCGCGCCGGACCATCCCGCAGGACCCGAGGTATAACAGCGAGATGGTGCAGCGGCTCATCAACAAGATAATGAAGGACGGCAAGAAGAGCCTCGCCGAGCGGATCGTGTACCAGGCCTTCGAGCTGATCCGGGAGCGTTCCGGCAAGGATCCGGCTGAGGTGCTGGATCAGGCCCTCAAGAACACCATGCCGATGCTGGAGGTTCGCCCTCGCCGGGTCGGGGGCGCCACCTACCAGGTGCCCATCGAGGTGCGGCCGGAGCGCCGGGTCTCGCTGGGTCTGCGGTGGATCATCGAATACGCGCAGCAGCGCAAGGACCATACGATGGCCGAGCGCCTGGCGGGCGAGCTTCTGGATGCCGCCAACGGGCAGGGCGGCGCGGTGAAGCGCCGCGAGGACACGCACCGGATGGCGGAGGCCAACAGGGCGTTTGCCCACTACCGCTGGTAGCGGATGCGGGCAGTTTTTCAGGGGGAAGCAGAGTTCGTGTCGGCGGTACGAGAGGTTCAGATCGAAAGAACCCGCAACATCGGGATTATGGCCCATATCGATGCCGGGAAGACCACGACGACCGAGCGCATTCTGTTCTACACGGGCAGGGTGCACCGGATCGGCGAGGTCGACGAAGGCTCCGCGACCATGGACTGGATGATCCAGGAGCGGGAGCGCGGGATCACCATTACCTCGGCCGCCACGAGTTGCAACTGGCGCGATCACCGTATCAACATCATCGATACACCGGGCCACGTGGACTTCACCGTCGAGGTGGAGCGGTCTTTGCGCGTGCTCGACGGTGCAATCGCCATCTTCGACGCCGTGCAGGGCGTGGAACCCCAGTCGGAGACGGTATGGAGGCAGGCAGACCGCTACCGGGTACCCCGAATCGCTTACGTGAACAAGATGGACAGGGTGGGCGCCGACTTCCTGCGGGTGGTCGATGACATCCGCAGGCGGCTCGGGGCCACCGTCGTACCCATTCAGCTTCCGGTGGGCGCCGAGGAGAGCTTCCGCGGCGTCATCGACCTCCTGCGGCGCAAGGCCATCCTCTACGAGGATGACCTGGGCACGCGGCGCGAGGAGGCCGAGGTGCCCGCCGATCTGGTGGAACTGGCCGAATCAACCCGCGAGGCCACCGTCGAGGCCATCGTCGAGACCGACGACGAACTGATGGCGCGCTACCTCGAGGGCGCCGAGATCGACGTCGAGGATTTGCAGCGCGCCCTGCGCAAGGCCACCATCCAGGGCCGGTTGGTGCCGGCTCTGTGCGGTTCG
>JBFMCJ010000228.1 GCA_040754675.1 Bacillota bacterium | reverse complement strand
GATGGCTCCCACGAACATCAACACGACGGCTGAGACGACGAACCGCACCGCTGCTCGAACCCAATCCACCTGAAGCGCACCTCCATCGGGTAGTTTCCCCCGCAGGGCCGAGAGCCTATGCCGCCAGAGCCAGGCGGCTGCACGCATCGCTTCTCAGCCGCGGGGATGAAAGAAGACGGCGATGAGGAAGCCGAAAAGGATCGACGCGGCGAAGACCGCGCTGGCCACCTCGAATGTTCCGGACAACGCCCCCCACAGGCCCTCACGAGCCAGGTGGTCGCTGACCCCCTTGGTCAGCACGAAACCGAAGTTGGAGACCAGCATCGAGGCTCCCGCCCCGGCCGCCCGCACCAGCGGTTCATACAGCCCCAGGCCCGCCAGTACTGCGCCCGAGACCACGTAGAGGACCATGGTGTGGGCCGGCGTGAGGGAGGTTTCGTCGGTGATCACCTGGCCGAGAGCACACAGCGCACCGCCGACCAGGAACGCGATGAGGAACTGCACCAGTCTCCCCCCTCACGTGACCCCCGGGCGCTCCAGGCTGACGGCGTGGGCCACCACGGGGATGCTCTCGCCCTGTTGGTAGGTGGTGGGGCTGTGCAGGCTCCCCGTGCCCACGAGCAGCACCCGGTTGACGAGACCTTTTTGCATGGCCTTCAGAAGATACCCCGAGACCACGCACGCGCTGGCGCCCAGGCCGCTCCCGCCCGAGTGGACGTCCTGGCGGGCGGGATCGTACATCAGCACGCCGCAGTCGCTGTGCCGCCCGTCGATGTCCAGCTGGTAGCGCTCTTTGAGCCAGTCGATGAGGATGGAGGAGCCCACCCGGCCCAGGTCGCCGGTCAGGATCCAGTCGTAGTCCTCCACCCTGCGGTTCGTGTCATCGAGGTGCCTGACCAGGGTATCGGCGGCCGCCGGGGCCATGGCGCTGCCCATGTCATAGGGGTCCTTCAGCCCGTAGTCGAGCACACGCCCGAAGGTGGCGTGGGTGATCTGCGCCGGTCCCTGCGCGTTGCCGTCCGCGACGACGGCGGCCCCGGCCCCGGTCACCGTCCACTGGGCCGTCGGGGGGCGCTGCACGCCGAGTTCGGTCGGAAAGCGGTACTGGCGCTCCGCCGCGTCGTGGTGGCTGGATGCTCCCACAACGACTCGCCGGGCAAACCCGGCGTCCACCAGCGAGGCCCCCAGGGCGAGCCCCCCTGCGAACCCCGCGCAGGCGCAGAAGATGCCCACGTGCGGGATGCGCAGCGATCGCATCGCGAAGCTGCTGCTCACGCACTGGTTGAGGAGGTCGGTGCTGATCGTCAAGTCGATGTCCGACTCCTGGCAGTTCGCCCGCGCTGCCACCTGGTGGACGGCGTCCTTGAGCATCTTGCTCTCCGTGCGCTCCCAGCACCGCTCGCCGTAGAACGTGTCCTCCAGGACGCAGTCCATGTAGCCGGCCAGGGGGCCCTTTCCCTCCATGGGGCCGACGATGGCGAAGCCGGCGACCACCCTGGGTGGCAGCAAGAAGCGGACGGTGCCCTGCCCCAGCCTCCGGGCCGCTGCCTGCGGCTCGGCCGGCGGGGCCTGTGCGGCGGCAGGCAAGCCCGTCACCCTTTCAGCATGAGCCAGCGAATGATTCCCATCGCCACGGACGCCGTGACCCCGTAGACGATCACCGGCCCCGCTATCTGGAACATGCGGGCCGCCAGGCCGAACACGTATCCCTCACGAGCAAACTCCATGGCGGGGGCGACGATGCTGTTCGCAAAGCCGGTAACGGGGATGGCCGCCCCGGCGCCGCCGAACCTGGCGATGTCGTCGTAGACGCCAAGCCCTGTCAGCAGCGCTCCTGCTAAGAGCAGGGCCACCGCCGCCCTTGCGCTCGCCTGGTCCGGTGAGAGCCCGGTTCGCAGGAACAGGGCAATGAGGCCCTGCCCAATCAGTGCGATGGTGCCGCCGGTCAGGAACGCAAACAGCGCGTTGCGAAGGTACGGCGGTTTCGGGCGGCGCCGGCTCGCGAATTGCTGGTAGTCGACCTGGGTCTGCCGCTCGTGCGTCTGGGTCTGGGAGGCCACGGCTGTCACCTCAGCGTGCAGGATGTCCGGCAGGATACCTCTTAGTCGGTACCGTCCACCTTGAAGGCAACCTGCACGTCGGCCTTGTACTCCACGATGCTGCCGCTTGCAGGATCCACGTTGGCGGTCCAGTTCAGCACTTCGACGCCGCTGATGTTCCGTACTGTCTTGGCCGCCTGCCGCACCGCCTGCCTCACGGCATCCTCCCAGCCGACCTTGGACTCACCGACAAGTTCGATGACTTTGACGACTGCCACGCCCTGAAACCCTCCGCGGCCGGCCAGAGTGTGGGATGTCCCGTCCGGGAGCCGGCCGCTTCATAATCTGCGCCGTGCCCGGCGCCTCCCATTCAGGCCGGCGCAACACCCGGGCGAGGATGCGGCGGAGCGGAGGAGCGTTACTCGTCCTGCGCGGCTGTATTGGAGGAGGCCATATCCGAAAAGCGACAGATCCGCTCGATGGAGAGCGCCCTGCCGGTCCGGGCGTCCACCTCGACCAGGGCCATGTCCATGCGGACCCTTCCCGGCGCCACCTCGAAGCGGTGGGGCAGCGCGCTGAGCATGTGCCGCAGCACGCCTTCCCTTTCCATCCCGATGATGCTGTCGTGAGGGCCGGTCATGCCCAGGTCGGTGATGTAGGCCGTGCCGGCAGGCAGCAGCCGCTCGTCCGCCGTGGGGACGTGGGTGTGCGTGCCGAAGACCGCACTGACCCGGCCGTTCAGGTACCACCCCATCGCTACCTTCTCGGCGGTCGCCTCGGCGTGGAAGTCCACCAGCACCACGCGCGCATGGGCGGCCACCTCCTCGATGAGGCGGTCGGCCGTCCGAAACGGGCAATCGAGCGCCCCCATGAACGTACGGCCCATGAGGTTGATGACCGCGACGCTCTCACCCGAGCGGCGGCTACGAGCCACCACGTAGCCGGTGCCCGGTGTCCCGGGGGGAAAGTTGGCCGGGCGCAGGAGCTGCGGCACTTCGTCGATGAACTCCAGGATCTCCTTGCGATCCCAGACGTGATTGCCCGTGGTGACGACGTCCACGCCTGCATCCAGGAGTTCCTGAACCGTCTTGCGGGTGACACCGAACCCGCCCGCCGCGTTTTCGCCGTTCGCCACCACGAAGTCGGCGCCGGACTCGGCCATCACGGCCGGGAGCAGCTCGCGCAGGGCGCGGCGCCCCGGCCGCCCCACCACGTCACCGATGAGAAGGATGCGCATGAAGACCTCCGTGGCTTCGTGGGACAGCCCGTAGCCTGCAGGCCTTTCAGTGCTGCCTCGAGCGGGATGCGGCCAGGTGCCCGGAGACCTGGTTGTAGACGAGGGGCTGCCCGCTGTGGCGAAGCCCGATCAGAACCCGGGCGCTCCTCTTGCGCTTGAGCGCCTGCAAAAGGCGCCTCAAGGTCTCGGGGCTGTCATCCTGGTCGTCGTCCTGAGCCGGCCCCAGCCCACCGGCCGTCGCCTCGGCCACGACACGGGGCCCCAGCACCTGGCGCACCAGGCCAACCATTACGGCAACTTCCTGCACGGATAGGGTATCCAGGTCCCGCTGCATGATCAACTGGGTGTAGCCTTCGAAGAAGGTGCGCCGGATCCGGAAGCGCCCGGCCTTCTGTCCGGTCAGTGCCGCCAGCGCCTCCAGCCCCTGGCCCATCAGTGTCCTGAGGCGCATGAACTCGCCGGCGCCGATCCTGCCTTCCGCCACGAAGGTGAACTCGATAAGGCGGTCCGGAGCGAGGCACCGCACCGCGATGATGGCACTGTACCGCCGCAGGAGAAACGTGAGAAAGCTTGCGTCAGCGTACCTTCGTGAGGGTTGCATGCCCCTGCTCCCCAAACCCCTGTTAGCAGAGGCTTCGGCAGTGCTCGATGGAATCCTTGACGGTGGCGTGTAGGGAATTAGAGGGGCCATCCGCAGGCCCCGCAAAGCAAAGGAGCCCACCGTCTCTTTGAACGGTGGGCTCCCTTCCATTGCCGCGCGCTGTTCAGCGAGCATACTCCACTGCGCGGGTCTCCCGGATCACGGTTACCTTGATCTGCCCGGGGTACTCCAGCTCCTGCTCGATCCGCTTGCTGATCTCCTTGGCGAGCCTGGCAGCCGTACCGTCGTCCACCCGCTCGGGCTTGACGATAACCCGGATCTCCCGGCCGGCCTGGATCGCATACGCCTTGTCGACTCCATCGAAGGAGTCCGCGATGGCCTCCAGCTTCTCCAGCCGTTTGATGTACGACTCCAGGGTCTCCCGCCGGGCGCCGGGCCGTGCTGCCGAGATGGTGTCGGCCGCCGTGACCAGCACCGCCTCCACGGTCCGCGGCTCGTAGTCCCCGTGATGGCACGACATGGCGTGGACGACCTCGGGCGACTCGCGGTAGCGCCGGAGCAGCTCCATTCCGATCTGGAGGTGGCTACCTTCCACTTCGTGCGTGACGGCCTTGCCGATGTCGTGCAACAGCCCGGCCCGCCGCGCGATCTCGACGTTGGCTCCGAGTTCGCCCGCCATCAGGCCTGCCAGATGGGCAACTTCCAGTGAGTGCTTCAGTACGTTCTGCCCGTAGCTGGTGCGGAACTTCAACCTGCCCAGCAGCTTGATCAGTTCCGGATGCAGGTTGTGGACCTTGGCCTCGAACGCGGCCTGCTCCCCGTACTCCCGGACGATGGTGTCGACCTCCTTCTGGGCCTTCTCCACCATCTCCTCAATCCGGGCCGGGTGAATCCGGCCGTCTGCCACCAGCCGTTCCAGAGCCAGCCGTGCAACCTCTCGCCGCACGGGGTCGAAACCTGACAGGATCACCGCCTCGGGCGTGTCGTCAATGATGAGGTCAATGCCGGTGAGCGTTTCGAGCGTGCGGATGTTGCGGCCCTCTCGCCCGATGATCCGGCCCTTCATCTCGTCGTTGGGAAGGTTCACCACCGAGACGGTGATCTCGGCCACATGGTCCACGGCACACCGCTGGATGGCCTGAGCGATGATCTCCTTGGCCTTCCGGTCGGCCTCTTCCCGTGCCTTCTCCTCGGCCTCACGCAACATGCGGGCAACGTCACGCTGGATCTCCTGATCCACTTCCTGGAGCAGATGCTGGCGAGCCTCATCGGTGGTCATCCCGGCGACCCGCTCCAACTCGGCGCGGCGCCGCTTGACCAGTTCCTGCGCCTCCGCGGTGGCGATATCGAGAGCCTGAGCTTTCCTCGCCAGGATCTCCTCACGCTGCTCCAGGCTCTCCAGTTTCCGCTCGAGCGCCTCTTCGCGCTGAAGCAGCCGCCGCTCAAACTGCTGCAGTTCGTTGCGCTCGTGGCGGATCTCCCGTTCGGCCTCCGTCCGAAGCCGGTGCGCTTCCTCTTTGGCCTCCAGGACCGCTTCACGTTTCCTGGCCTCGGCCGTCCGAACCGCCTCATCGAGGATGGCCTTGGCCCGTGCCTGCGCACCTCCGATCCGGGATTCGGCCAGGATCTGCCTGGCCAGGTACCCGGCGGTGAAGCCGGCGGCCAGCATGAGCGCGAACAAGCCGTAAACGAACGCGGCGATCCGCGACACCCCCTTCACTTGTCAAGGTGCATGCTTCTGGCAGCCGGCCGTACGGAAGGCAACAGGTGGCCGGCGCCTATGGGGAAGCCCTGCCGGCGCCCACCGATCACCCCGAATGGACAAAAAGCCGAGAGGGATACCCACTCGGCTGCCGGCAGGCATCTTTTCTTGAGGGGCGGCAATCCGCAGCAAATGCGGAAACCCGCTTGGCCTCAAGCGCTATTTTAGCCCCCGATTGAAGACCCTGTCAACGCGGCTACGGCGCTTCGAGCCACCTGCGGGCTTCCGGGCCGAGGACGGCGCATAGCGCGTGGCGCACCACCTCGTCCTCGAATCCGCGGCGCGCCAGGTAGCGGTAAAGACGCGCCACCTTCTGTTCCGAAGGGAGCGGCTCCAGGGAGCGCACGTGGCGCCGTGCAAGCTCTGTGGCTTTCCGCTGCTCCTCTTCCTGCGGGTAGCCCTCCTCCACCGCCTCGACGGCAACCTCCCGGTCTACCCCCCGGCTCTCGATTCGCGCGACGAGTTCCTGGCGGCCGGCACCCCCACGCGCTAGGCTGACCCCCACGATGTCCCGCGCCAGGGCACGGTCGTCCAGGTAGCCCAGCTCGCCAGCCCACTGCACCGCGTCCTCCACGGCGGAGGCATTGAAGGGCCAGGTCCCGAGGAGCCGGCGCAATTCGGCGACGCTGCGCCCGCGGTGCGCCAGGAGGTGCAGGGCGCGCCGCCGGGCGCTGGCGCGCTCCGCCTCGTCCAGAAGCCTCTGTTCCGCTTCACCGAGCGGGCGCGGCAGCCCGAGGTTCGGGCCGGCCAGGAAGCGAAGCCCCTTCACCGCCTCCCGGTCGAGCACCCAGCTTCTGGCGCCTCCATCCGCAACAGCCCGGTACCAGCTTCGCCCGCGGCGGTGATCAAGGTGTGTCAGGACCATCTACGGCCTTGATCCGCCTC
>JBFMCJ010000227.1 GCA_040754675.1 Bacillota bacterium | reverse complement strand
AGCAGGAACCCATTGGGGTCACGGACGGCAAACTCGGTCATCGCGTGAAACGTTGTGTGCCGTTCCTGGACAAGGTCGACCCGGCCTCCCAAGCGGGCGTAGAGGTCGTCGAGGCCCTCCATCCGGATGTACAGCGTGAGGGCCCCGCCCGCCGGCGCGTCCTTCAACGCGGGGATTTCCCGGCTCAGGCTGGAGCGCGACTGGAACATGATCTCCACATCGCCGCTCCTGACGCTGGCCCAGGCGAGGCCGTCGCCTTCGGGGACGCTTTGCTGCAGCGTGAACCCCAGCGCCTTCTCGTAGAACTTCACCGTGTCGGCCACGTTCTCGACCATCAGGTTGGGTGTCAGCCTCTTCAGCGCCACGGTCGTCCCAGCCTCCTTCTCGGCCCGGTAAACGCCCGGGCGTGTGCATGACCTGGCCACCGAAAGGAGCGTATCATTGGATCCCTGACATCGGGGTGTCAGCTTTGCGAGGAGAGGAGGTTACGGATCCGTGCAAGTCGAAGACATCCATGGGATCCTGCCCATTCTAGAAACGCCTCGGTTGATCCTAGGGAGGATCACGCAGGAAGATGCGCTACACCAGTTTGAGCGGACATCGGACGAGGAGATGACACGGTTCCTGACCTGGGGTCCTCACAGGACGCTCGAGGAAGCGCAGGCGGCGCTCCGCTACGTCCTGGGGCAGTATGAAACGATGCAGGTCGCTCCTTGGGGCATTGTCCTCAAGGAAACCGAGCGAAGCATCGGCGCGTGCGGCTACCGCTGGTGGTTTCCGAATCACGGACGAGCGGAGGTGTCCTACATGTTTCACAGGGGATACTGGGCAAGGGGGTGAGTTCACGCGCCTCCATTACCCCTGCTACTGGGGTTACGACATCCTGTTCGCTCTGAAGGTGATGACGGAGGCCGGCTTCATCGGAGATGGGCGGTGCCAGGAGGCCCTCGACCTCTTGGAGAGCAAGCGCCTTGCGGGCGGCGGCTTCCCGGCGGAGGCTCGCTTCTGGCGCCTGACGGAGCGGCGGACGTCCGGCCGGGAGCTGGTCGACTGGGGGCCCACGGGCTGCACCCGGCCCAACCCCTGGATGACGGTGGACGCCCTCTACGTGCTCAGGGGCGCCGGGCGAGTGCCTGCTGTTGATATCCGCCTCCGGGGCGGCTCTTTCGAATGCGCCAGACTCTGGGGAAAGAGCATCGCAAGGAGTATCGGGAGCAGCCTTACATCTGCGGCGTCGTCCGGAAGAACTATCCCGGCGCTCTCCGTGCCACGCACGTCTTCAAGGTTCAAGACCGCGGCAAGCTCATCGCGGCTCTTGTCAAGCTCCAGTACGCTCGAGACATCTGGGGGAGCCGTCTATTTCTCATGGTCACGCGGGAACGAGACCTCCCGCGCATTCAGCGTCCGGTCGCCCCGCTTCTGGCCGACACATTCCGCCGCATCGCTCGAAACCTCGTGGTACTCAGCGCGGACCGTGCGGAGGAGCTGTGCGACTCACTCACCGTCACGAGGGACTGATTGCGAAGCTGCTGGGTTGAACTCTTATGGGCGTTCTCTACTACTGGCGGCCTGACAATTACGCGCGAGACCGGCAGTTCGGTTTCGGCCTGCATCTCAACCAAAACAGTCCACGACTGCGGGACCTGAAACCCGGAGACCACGTGTGGGCGTTCACACGCCGCCGCACCGATGGTTTCTATGTGCTGGCGGCCGATCTGGTAGCGATCGCTACCACCACCAACCGCCCGAACTATCGCTACGGACGCTACCGGGTCTGGGCCGATCCAGACCGGAGCCGATACTTCGATATCGACCGGGCGCCAGACTTCGAACCCGTTCTGCGCCGCCTATCCATCCAGGCGGATGCGCGAGTGCTCGCCCAGGCGTTTCAGGGCCTGGCGGCAGTGCGCCCGATTACGCCGGCCGATGAAGAGCTGCTCATGCGGGCAAGTCTCTACCCACCCACGCTGCAGGTCGCAGGCATCTATCCTGAAGACCTTTTCGAAGCAGCGCTTCTGTTCGGCCCCGAACGTGCCCGACAATTGCGCGTCATGGACGAGTCAGATGAACGCTACCGGGGACGCCATGAATACCTGTATGCGACGGTAGACCGTACCCGCTCCTCCCTCCTCGTCGAACACCTCCACCAGCTTTACAACGGCCGGTGCCAGGTGTGCCGGATCGATCCCGGGCGACGCTACGGGGTGCCCCTGGCCCAGGGTCACCATCTGATCTGGCTTTCCATGGGGGGAGACGACGTATTGGAGAACTTGGCGCTGCTGTGCCCGAACCACCACCATGCCGTACACCGCGCCAGGGCAGCTTTCGACTATGAAGGGCTGGTCTTCCGCTTCCCCAACGGCTTACAGGAACCTCTGCGGCTCAACCTACATTTGCCGGTCGCTTAGTACTGCTTCGTCACATCGTCAGTTTGTGAAGCCAGTGGAGTAGGTCGACCGCGAACCCTATCAGAAAGACCAGGATATGCGGGGTCAGGGTCAGACGATGCAGGAACGCCAGGCTGGGCCGAGGAGGCCAGACGCGGTCTTCCATGGAAGACCGCTCCGGGTCGCCCATCAGCCACCGGCCGACCGCCCGCAGCGGCGGGGGGAGCGACCTGCTAGCCCGTAGCATGAAGCGAATCCTGCAGCCTCGTGATGCTAGCCCCATCCGGGGATAAGAGGGTGCCGAGCCGCTGGATTCACGGCAAAGGCCACGGAAGGCGCCGAAGACCTGGACGTGCAGGCGCCGAGGAACCCTCCGGGGTAGGGGGAGCGGGATGGCAGGAAGGGGCGCACGGGAACTGGGGAGGACCTCCCCGGCCCCGGTGTTACGGCACCGGGAGCAGCCGGTGCGTATCACCGCGGAAACGGGAAGTCGCACCGAGCCGGGTGGGCGTCGGATGGGGTGGTAGTACCGCTAGAAGGGCAGGACAACCCAAGCTGCCCCGAGGGAAGCACCCTTGCTGCATCCTGCGCTTGACGCTGAAGGGAAAGGTCGGCGAATGCCATCACCGGCTAACGACGCCCTCGACACGACCCGGGAACTTCAGATCAAGCTTTACCGAGCGGCCAAGCGGTCGCCGACGCGACGCTTCCATATTGATAGGAAGCGTCCGGTATGGCGTCGTGCATGCTGCGCGGTGAAGGGATGCAGTTGAGCCGTGTGAGGGTAAACCTCACGCACGGTTCTTGGAGCGGGAGAGGAGACCGGGCATGGCAAGCACTGAGGCACCCCGATCACCGAAAGGCGGGGCAACGGAGCGGACCTTACCTAAACCACGGCGCCTCTCCTCCACTCGACCGAGGTGGTTCAGCAACTCTCCTTATACCAGTCACAAGCCCTCCAGATCCCTGACATGGGCGTCGAGGTCGTAGACTTCCCAAGGAACTTCCTCGCGGGCAGCTTTGAGTTCCGTCAGCGATTTGGGCTGTCGACCAACGATTCGGCTGTAGCTCTCCAGATGCGGGACCTGGGATTGAAGAACCTGGCGTCGGCCGACGGGAACTTTGATCGAGTGCAGGGGATCCTGCGGTTCGGCCCCTCTGACCTCGAGGATGCGCCAGAGGGGTGACACCCATGCGGATTGTCCGCTCGCAGTCGGCAGCCGACTTCCTCAAGCTGGTTTGAGCGACGCCAGCGCCTGCGTGGCGGCGCTGAGCCGGCGCCAGCATGAAGAGCGCAGCCGAGCCGGAGGGCCCCAGGTGAGCGAACACGTTCAAGGCGACGCCAGAAGTGCTGATGTGCCTTTCGGGCCGTCGAGGCCGCCAGCCGCGCACGGCCAGGCGGCTCCTGCCCGGCAGGCCAACGGACTCGCGACGCACCCTTGACGCAGGTCATGGATGGCTGTGAGCGGCATCATTTGTCGGACGGGGCCGCCCTGAAACTTTCGACGGCGCCCCTGACTGCATCTGTCATCTGGGGACTCTCTCCATCCGGGGCGCTGTCGCGCCGAATTCGAGGCGCGCCGTAGCCAGCGCCTGCACCAGGTGACGGTCGTGGGTGACGAAGATGAGCGTCCCGGCGTACGAGCGCAGCGCGTCGATGAGCACGTCCTGGGTTTCGATGTCGAGGTGGTTGGTAGGCTCGTCCAGCACCAGCACGTTGAAGTCGCCCAGCAGCAAGCTTGCCAGCAGCACCTTGGCCCGCTCGCCGGCACTCAGCGTCCCGACGGGACGCAGGGGCGTCTCCTTCTGCACCCGCAGCCGCCCCAGCACCGTTCGCACCAGCGTCTCGTCCCGCCTGCCCTGCACCAGTTGCTCCAGCGCCGAACGTCCCCAGTCAAGCCGGCGGTGCTGCTGGTCGAAGTAGCCGATGCGGGCCGACGGGCTGACGCGCACTTGCCCGGCCGAGGGCGGCAGCTCCCCGAGGATGACTCGCAGAAGCGACGTCTTGCCACACCCATTGGGCCCCAGGATGGCCAGCCGCTCGCCGGGCTCGAGCTCCAGCGACAGGCCCTCAAACAGCACCCTTCCCCCCAACTCCAGCGACACGCTTTCCAGCACCACCTGTGTGTGCTAGTTACGATGAACGAGGCCGGCCCCCGTTCACGACGAACGTAGGTTACGTCCCGAGGGGGACGCAGAGCTACAGCGTGAAGGAGGCCGGCGAGTGGATCATATCACGAAGTTCGTAGGCTTGGACGTTGCGAAGGAGACCATCGCGGTGGCCGTGGCCGAACGGGGGACGGCCCCGCCCCGGTACCTGGGGAGCGTGCCCAACACGCCGGAGGCCGTGCGCAAGCTGGTCCGGCGATTGGGTCGGCCAGAGGCGTTGCTGGCCTGTTACGAAGCGGGGCCGACCGGCTACGGACTGTACCGGCTGTTGACCGGGCTGGGGGTGCGATGCGTGGTGGTCGCTCCGTCGCTCACCCCCGTCCGGCCCGGCGACCAGGTAAAGACCGACCGACGCGACGCCCTGCGGCTGGCGCAGCTGCTGCGAGCCGGCGAGCTGACGCCGGTCTGGGTGCCCGGCGAACAAGAAGAGGCGCTGCGGGACCTGGTGCGGGCCCGGGAGGGCGCCAAGCGCGACTTGCGGCGCGCCCGCCAGGAGCTGACCAGCTTTTTGCTGCGCCATGGCGTACCGGCACCCAAAGGGACCACCCGGTGGTCCCGGATGTTCATGCGGTGGCTCGATACGCTGAGCTTTCCCCATCGGGCCACGCAGGTGGCCTTCCAGGAGTACCTGCATGCGGTGCACGAGCTGCAGGCCCGGGTCGAGCGGCTCGAGGCGGAGATCCATGCGATGGCCACCGAGAGCCGGCATGCGCCGGTCATCCAGGCGTTGCAAGCTCTGAAAGGGGTCCGGGAGGTCACGGCGGTGACGCTGGTGGCCGAGATCGGGGAGTTCTCACGCTTTCGCAGCCCGGCCCAGCTGATGGCGTATGCGGGGCTGGTGCCACGAGAGTTCTCGAGCGGCACCCAGACCCGCCGGGGTGGGGTCACCAAGACCGGCAATGCCCACGTCCGGTTCGTACTGGGGGAAGCGGCCTGGGCGTATCGCCACCGCCCCGCCGTCAAGGCTCCCTTGCGGGCCAGGCAACAGGGGGTCGATCCCGAAGTCCTGCGGATCTCCCTCAAGGCGCAGCAACGGCTACACCGCAAATACTGGCGCCTGCTCGGCAGGGGTAAGCCCTCGACCGTCGCGGCGACCGCGGTTGCCCGCGAGTTGCTGGGGTTTGCCTGGGCCATTGCCTGCCACGTCGAGGCGCAGCGGACTCGCGTAGCGGCCTGACCGGACGACCAGGGGGCGACAGCGGGCGTTTCAAGGTTTCAACAAGGATCCAGCCGGCGGGGTGAGCCGGACTCGACCGGGAACCGGTGGGGGGAACCCTCGATTTCGGCTATGCACACGGCGCTTGAGTCGTACGTGCGCTTCTAGTTCGAGGCAGCTCCCTGACGGATGGCGTAAAGTGCGGTAACCAACCCGCGGATATCAGACTGCCAACCGTCGACGACATTTCCGGCCCGGCTCCACCCCGGCGGATCAGAGCAGGGGGTTGACGGCCTCGTTCATATCAGCCGAAAAGTGACCCACTTTTCGGGGTTGTGCTACTCGAAAAGTTGACCACCCTGAGGCCCTCCCCGGTAGACTGGCGGGGTTGCCATCCACTGCCAGTCACGGGGGAGAGGAGTTGCTCAGGATGGTCGATATCGAGTCTATCCGCAAACTGTACTTCGTCCAACGCTGGTCCATCCGCAAGATCAGCCGAGAGCTCGGCTATTCGCGCCAAAGCGTCCGCAAGGCCATCGCCAGCTCGGCGCCTCCCCGTTACCACCTCCGGGAACCCAGACCGCGGCCGGTCGTCGGCCCGTACCGGGGCGTCATCGAGCAGTGGCTGCGGGACGACTTGGAGGCACCCCGCAAGCAGCGGCACACGGCCCGGCGCATCTACCAGCGGCTCGTGGCCGAGTACGGCTTCACCGGTGGGGAGTCGACCGTTCGGCAGGTGGTGGCCGAACTCCGAGGCCGACAGGTCGAGCCCTACATCCCCCTGGTGGCCGCCCCGGGCGAGATGGCGCAAGTCGATTGGGGTCCGGC
>JBFMCJ010000226.1 GCA_040754675.1 Bacillota bacterium | reverse complement strand
CGTGCGGGCCGCCCCTTCCGCCCGCCCTTTCCCGGGAAATGGTCGAAGTATCCAGGATCGACGAGTCCGGCGGTCAACGTGTGGGGAGGGCGCAGGTAGATGACTGGATCCGGAAGCGAGTTTCGCGGCAGGCTGTCGGGCCGGGTCGCCGTGGTGACCGGGGCGGCTCGGGGTATCGGGCGCGCGGTGGCGCTGCGGTTTGCCGAAGAGGGCGCCCACGTTGTCGTCGTGGTGGACGTGCGGCGCGTTGAAGCCGAACAGACCGTCCGGCTGATAGAAGAGATAGGGCGCCGCACGGGTGCCCGCGGCCTGTTCGTCGAGGCCGACGTCAGCAGCGCCCGGCAGGTCGAGGCGATGGCGCGGCGCGTGGAGCAGGCGTTCGGCAAGTGTGACGTCCTGGTCAACAACGCGGGGATCAGCGGGCGCCCGGTAGGCGACGGGCCCGTCGACCGCTGCAGCCTGGAGGCCTGGGATCGGGTCATCGCCGTTAACCTCACCGGGGTCTTCCTCTGCAGCAAGTACCTGATTCCCTTGATGATCCGCAGCGGCGGCGGGGCGGTGGTCAACATCGCCTCGGACGAGGCGCTGGTCGGCGCCACGCCCCCTACCGACACGCACGCCTACTCGGCCAGCAAGGGCGGGGTGGTAGCGCTCACGCGGGCCATGGCGGTCAGCTTCGCCCGGGAGCGCATCCGGGTCAACGCGGTCGCGCCGGGTTGGATCGCCACGCCCATGACGGCCGACCTCCTGGCCAGTCCCGCTCAGGCGGCACGCATCGCGGCGGCCTGTCCGCTGGGGCGGGTGGGTTCTCCGGAAGAGATTGCAAACGCCGTGCTTTTCCTCGCCTCCGGCGAGGCCTCGTTCGTCACCGGCGCCGTGCTGCCCGTGGAGGGCGGCTCGACCGCGTGGTAGTGAGGGTCTGCCAGCGCCTGGGGCTGCGTCGGGCGCGGCTAAGCGCTGAGGGCGTGGAGCCGCTCCGGGTTGACCCGCAGTTCCAGAAGCGCCGGCCTGCCCGCAGCAAGCGCGCGCCGGAACGCTGCCTCGAACTGCTCGTTGCTGTTCACCGTTTCGCCGCACGCCCCGAACGACCGCGCCAGTGCGGCGAAATCCGGGTTGGCCAGCCGGTTGAGGGAAAGGCGCGCCGGATCGTCCGTACGCCGCAGCTGGTGGGCGTAGATGGTCCCGTAGAGCCCGTTGGCGAAGACCAGGATCACGACGGGCAGCTGCAGCCTGACGGCCGTGGCGAGTTCCGAAGCGGTCATCAGGAACCCCCCGTCCCCGGCCATCACGACCACCGGCCGCCCCCCGGCGCCCCACCTGCCCGTGGCCCGGTCGCCAAGGGCCACGCCGATGGCGGCCGGCAGGCCATACCCCATCGAGCCCGATACCGGAGCGAAGTGGGTGCAGGGGATGCGGAAACGGTAGTAGCGGTGGTACCAGGTGGCGAAGTTGCCGGCATCGCTGACGATGGCGGCTTGCGCCGGCAGGACCTCGTTCAAGACGGCCATCACGCCCTCGGGGTGGACAAATCCGCGCTCGGAGCAGGGGCGCGGTGTGGAGCAGGCTTCGTAGCGCGCGCGGCACGCCCTGACGAACTGTTGCCGCTGCTCCAGCCGCTCACCGCTCGCCTGTCCGGCGCGGCGCGGGCTCTCCTCCAGGAGCGCCTGCAAGAACAGCCCGGCATCCGCCAGAACGGGCAGGCTCTCCCGGACCGGCAACCGGCCGGGCACCTCCACAAGGACCTGCGGGTCGGCATCCACGTGCACCAGCCGTCCCCGGGGCGTGCGGTAGCGCAGGGACGTCACCTCGTTCCACTGCGTACCCACGGCCATCACCAGATCGGCGTCCAGCAGGGGCTGCACGACGCTGGGGTCGTTGGCGACCCCGATCGTGCCCGCGTAGTGGGGATGATCGTTGGGGAACACGTCCATGCGCCGCCACGCCGAGAAGACCGGCAGCGCGAAAGACTCGGCGAGCTCCACGAGGAGCGCGGCTGCCCCCATTCTCAAAACCCCCCGCCCCGCCACCACCACCGGGCGTTCGGCAGCCGCCACCCAGTCGATCACCTGCTTCACGAGCTCGGGGTGGGGAGCGGGCGGGGCGGGGACGGGCGAAACCGGGAGTGCAGCCTCTTCAGGCAGTTCGCCGTCCGCCACGTCCTCCGGCAGGGCGACCACCGCCGGGCCGGGGCGTCCGGCCTCGGCCACCGAGAGAGCCCGCGCCACCAGTTCACCCGCGCGGTCCGCCCGGTCCACCTCGACGGCCCACTTCACCATGGGCCCGAACACCCTGGCCACGTCAATCTCCTGGAAGGCGCCTCGCTGTCGCCGGTCGGTGCCCACCTGCCCGATCAGCGCGACCACGGGGGTGGCGTCCTGCATGGCCTGGTGCAGCGCGATGGCGCAATTGAGCGCACCCGGGCCCCTGCTCGCCATGCAAACACCCACGCGGCCCGTGGCTTTGGCATAGCCCTCTGCCATGAATCCGGCTCCGCTCTCATGGCGAGCGGTGACGATCCGGACGGCGGTACGCCCGGCCAGCTCATCCAGGAGCCCCAGGTAACTTTCGCCGGGGACGCCGAAAACGTGCCGCACGCCTGCCCGTTCGATGAGATCCGCAACGACCCGCGCCGCTTTCACCGGCCGCCTCCCAGGACAATGCTTAGCACCGTGAGACCGTGCGCAAGCCTCTGGCTTGATTATAGCGGCGTGGCGGGCGCGCCAGGCATGTCCATGGTAAAATCAGCTTGCACGTCAAACGCCGGGAACAACGGGGGGTGCCCGGGTGTGCGCCAGCTTCTCTACCTTTCTCGGGCGGACGTTGAATCCGTGGGGCTCCCGCCCGACGAGCTCGTCAGTCTCATGGAGAAGCTCTTCCGTGCCAAGGCCGCCGGCGAAGTCGAACTCCCGCCCAAGCCGGGCATCCATCCGCGGCATGACTCGTTCATCCATGCCATGCCCGCCTACATCTCCTCGTTGGACGCCGCCGGGCTCAAGTGGGTCTCCGGCTACCCCGGCAACACCCGGCGCGGCCTTCCCTACATCAACGGCCTGTTCATCCTCAACGATCCCGACACCGGACTGCCGCTGGCCGTGATGGACGCGACCTGGATCACGGCCATGCGGACCGCTGCCGTCTCGGCCCTGGCGGCCCGCCTGCTCGCCCCGTCAGGCCCGCTGACGGTAGCCATCCTGGGCCTGGGCGTTCAGGGGCGCTCGCATCTTCAGGTGCTTTCGGGAGTCCTGCGCATCGCCCGCTTTCAGGTATGGGACATCCGGCCGCCCCGCATCCAGGCGTTCGTGGAAGACGCCGCCCGCCTGGCGCCGGGGGTGGCCGTCGTCGCCTGCTCGGGGCCCAGGCAGGCGGTGAGCGGCGCGCACGTGGTCATCACAGCCGGCCCCATCCTACGCCAGCCGCAGCCCGTCGTGGAGGCAGAGTGGCTTGCCGAGGGCGTGCTGCTGCTCCCCATCGACTTCGATTCCATGGTGACGCCTGCCGCGATGGCCGCCTGCAGTCTCGCGCTGGTGGACGACGTACCGCAGTTCGCTTACTACCGCACCGTCGGCTACTTCGCGAAGACGCCGGAGCCGGCCGGGGAGCTGGCGGACGTCGTCTCGGGCCGGCATCCGGGGCGCCGGTCCCCGGCCGAGCGCATCCTGAGCATGAACCTGGGCCTGGCCATGGAGGACGTCGGGCTCGGGCACGAGCTCTTCCACCGGGCGAAGGGACGGGGCATCGGGACGTGGTTGCCGCTGTAAGCCCGGTGCAAGAAGAAAAGGGAGGCAGGTCCGCACCGGGAACAAGTCTGTGACGTGCGGCGGGGTTCTGCTCCGACCGCCTTGCAACTTCATGGGCTACCCCATTTCGGGAGAGGAGGCAGGCGGCATTTCTCCGCTGGCTGAGGCCAGCGGCCTGTTGCCGCGCTTCTTATGAAAGGGCGCTTTACCAGGTCCGTAGGGGCTCCGCTTTTCGCCATCGTGCTCCTGCTCGTGGTGCTGCTGGCGGCCGGCTCGGCGGCTGCAAGCGAACTGGTCATCATGGCGACCACGGACATGCACGCGAACGTCTACGCCTGGGACTACTACGCGAACCGGCCTGACGACGACGTCGGCTTTGCGCTCATCGATACCCTGGTGCAGCAGGTGCGGGCGCGGCACCGCAACACCCTTCTCTTCGACAACGGGGATCTGATCCAGGGAACGCCGCTTGGCTACTATTTCGCTCGCGTTCGCCCGCTGCCGGCCGGGCAGGTGCATCCGGTCATCGACGTCATGAACCGGATGGGATACGACGCCGGGAACATCGGCAACCACGAGTTCAACTACGGCCTTGCCTACCTGCAACAGGTGTTGTCCGGAGCGAAGTATCCGGTCGTTCTCGCCAACGTCTACCGTCCCGGCACCCGTGACCCCTACTTCACTCCGTATACCCTGCTTCGCCGGGAGATCGACGGGCGGCCCATCACCATCGGCGTGATCGGTTTCGTGCCGCCGCAGATCCTGGTGTGGGACAAGAGCAACCTGGAGGGGCGCGTCGAGGCCGGCGACATCGTTGAGGCGGCGCAGCGCTTCGTACCGGAGATGCGGGCGCGGGGCGCCGACCTGGTGGTGGCCCTGGCACACACGGGCGCAAATCCGGCGTCGCAGTGGTCGCCGGGAGCCATGCAGGAGAACGCCGCTTACTCCCTGGCCACGGAGGTGCCCGGCATCGACGTGATCGTGGCCGGGCACTCGCACGTCTCCATCCCGGGCAAGGGCCTGCCGGACGCCACGGATGGAGTGGTGAACGGGGTGGCTATCGTTCAGCCGAGCTTCTGGGGCCGGGAACTCGGGGTGGTTACCCTCCAGCTCGAGCCGCACACGTCCGGCTGGAGAGTGGTGCAAAAGCGCGCCGAACTGATCCCCACCAAGGGCGTGCAGCCGTCGGCGCGGGTCATGGAGTGGAGCCGGGCGGCGCACGAGGCGACGGTCGCCTACGTGACCAGCCCCATCGGGCAGACCCTCACGCGCATCGACAGCCGCGCGTCACGCTTTGCCGACACGGGGCTCATCCAGCTCATCAACGACGTGCAGCGGCAGTACGTGGAGCAGGCGCTGCGGGGCACGCCCTGGGACGGCATGCCGGTGCTGTCGGCTGCCGCGCCGTTCAAGGGCGGCCGCGGGGGTGAGACGGACTACACCGACGTGGCGCCGGGGCCGGTGACCATCGCCGACGTGGCGTCCATGTACGTGTACGACAACACCATCAAGGCCATCAAGGTAACGGGCGCCGATGTGAAGGCGTGGCTCGAACACGCCGCCCAGAACTTCCAGCAGGTGGCGCCCGGGACGGGCGACGAGCCCATCCTCAACCCGCGCTGGCCTTCCTACAACTTCGACCAGATCGACGGCGTCGAGTACGAAATCGACATCACCCGGCCGGTCGGGCAGCGTATCGTCAAACTCACCTACCAGGGCAAGCCCGTAGAGCCCAACCAGCTCTTCATCCTGGCCACCAACAACTACCGGGCCGACGGCGGCGGCGGCTTCCCGGCGACCGGCAAGAACGCCCAGGTGGTGCTCGACCCCCAGGTGGAAAACCGCCAGCTCATCATCGAGTACATCGCTCAGGCGGGGACCATAGCCCCCCGGCCCGACCGGAACTGGCGGCTGGCCCACACCTACCTGGACCACCCGCAGGCCCAGTACGTGTACGAGCTGGTGGACAGGGGCGTCTTCCTGGGCGGGCTGACGGACGGCCAGAGGCTGGGTGAACTCGGGCTTGACGAGGCCCTGACCCAGGGCATGTGGGCGGAGATGGTCGAGCGGGCGCTTGGAGTGCGGCTCAGCGTGACGGCGCCGAACGCGGTGGCCACCGGCCGCCAGGCCGTGGAATCGCTGGCGGCCGTGGTGAGCTTCCCGGCGCTGGACGTGGCCGACATCGGGCTGACCCGAGCCGACGGTGCGCAGTTGCTCGCGGGAGTGCTGGCGGTCCGGGAGGCCGTCCCCGCGAGATAAGGCCCCGAAGCGACGGCGGGGGTGTGCAGCGTGGCAGCACGAGCACGGTACTTGCGACTTGAAACCCCCATCGGGCCCGTGTACGTGGCCTACACGGAAAAGGGCGCCCTCTTCGTCTCCCTCACCGCCCGGAGCGACCGGGCGTTCGACCGGGAAGCGCGGGAGCGGTTCGGGGGAAGGCTCGAACTTCTGGAGCCGGACGGCTTGCCCGCCGGCGGTTCGGGGCAACAGTCGCCGGAGGCAAGGCGGTGGCAGGCAGCCCTGAGCAGGTGGTTCGCCGAGGGAAAGGTGCCGCCGCTCGACCTGAGGTGGGTGAGGCCGTTCGAACGCAAGGTGATGGAGGCCGTGCGGGCGATCCCCAGAGGAGAGGTGCGTTCCTACGGCCAGGTGGCCAGGGGCGTCGGGCGGCCCGGGGCCAGCCGGGCGGTGGGTCAGGTGATGGCTCGAAACCCCCTGCCCCTCTTCGTGCCGTGCCACCGGGTCGTGCGGTCGGATGGTGCCCTGGGCCAGTACTCGGGTGGCGGGGCCGCCGTCAAGGCCGCCCTCCTCGAGCTGGAGGGGTACACGCCGCCATCCCCGCGCCGCCCTAAA
>JBFMCJ010000225.1 GCA_040754675.1 Bacillota bacterium | reverse complement strand
GGGCGAGGTCCGTGTCCTCCAGCCGGAGCACGAACCTGCCGCCGTGGTGGCGGGCGAAGAGCCAGTTGTACAGGGCCGTCCGAATGCCGCCCACGTGGGGGTAGCCGGTGGGGCTCGGCGCGTACCGCACCCGGACGGCCCCGGGCCGATCCTTCGCCGCCCCGGGTGAGACGTTTGAAGCGCTGACGCTCAATGCGAGGCCTCCTTCAGGGAACGCTCGTACGGCGGATACAGAATGGCGCGATCCGTAATGATCGCGCGCACCAGCCGCGCGGGCGTCACGTCGAACGCCGGGTGCAGCACCGCCACACCGGCCGGGGCCACGGGCACGCCCGCAACGTGGGTCACTTCCTCGCCGGCGCGGTATTCGATCGGGATCTGGTCTCCTCGGGAGATGCTCAGATCGATGGATGAAAGCGGCGCCGCCACGTAAAAGGGCACCCCGTGCGCCTCCGCCAGCACCGCCAGAGAGTAAGTGCCCACCTTGTTGGCGACGTCGCCGTTGGCAGCAATGCGGTCGGCGCCGACGATCACCGCCTGCACCAGGCCCTGCTGCATCACGTAGCCGGCCATGCCGTCCGTGATGAGCGTGACGTCGAGGCCGTCGCGGCTCAGTTCCCAGGCGGTCAGGCGGGCGCCCTGCAGGTACGGGCGGGTCTCGGTGGCGTACACCTTCCGCCGGCGGCCGTGCGCCGCGGCGCGCCGCAGCACGCCGGCGGCGGTGCCTATCCCCGCGGTGGCGAGCGCCCCGGTATTGCAGTGCGTCAGGACGCCACCCCGCTCCGGCATGAGAGGCACCCCGGCCTCGCCGATCCGAAAGCACGCGGCCTCGTCCTCCTCGGCGATGCGGCGGGCCTCGTCCTCGGCGGCTGCGGCCGAAAAACCGTCACGGCGCAGGCGCTGCATGACGCGTCCCACCGCCCACGCCAGGTTGACCGCGGTGGGACGGGCCGCCGCGAGGCGCCGCGCGGCTTCTTCGACGGAGGGCGAGGTCGCGCCGGGAGCAGCGGCCGCCAGCGCCACCCCGTACGCAGCCGCCACCCCGATGAGCGGTGCGCCCCGCACCACCATCTGCCGGATGGCGTCCGCCACGTCGTCGGCGTGGCGGCAGGCCACCCACACCTCGTCGCCGGGCAGGCGGCGCTGGTCCAAGAGCCACAGCGCCCCCTGCTCCCACCGGTACGCTCGAACCACCGGATGCACCACCGTTCCCCATTCTACCGCACGAGGCCCCGGCCAGGGACGTTTGCGCAGGGGCAGTGACGCTCGGCGGGCAGCGCCAGAATGGCCTCCAGCATGATCTTCAGCACCCGGGGCCGCAGCGACGCCATTGCCTGCTCCACCTCGCGGTGGGAAAGGGGTGCTCCCGAAAGCCCGGCGCCCAGGTTGGTCACGACCGCCACCGTCGCAAAGCAGAGCCCCGCCTCCCGGGCCAACACCGCCTCCGGCAGGCCGGTCATGCCTACCACGTCGCCGCCCAGCATCGCAAACGCACGCACCTCGGCCGCCGACTCGTAGCGGGGGCCTTCCAGGCCCACGTAGCAGCCGGACGGCCGCACGGCCAGCTTCTCGCTGCGGGCGGCCTCGAGCAGCCTGGCCCGGACCTCGGGGCAATAAGGCTCGGTGAAGTCGGTGTGCACCACGCAGGCCCCCGGCGTATCACCGTCAAAGAACGTGAACGGACGCTGACGGGTGAAGTCGAGGAACTGGTCCACGACCACGACCGTTCCGGGCGCCAGTTCCCGCCGAAGCGAGCCGACCGCCGCCGTGGAAACGACCCGTTCGACCCCGATGGACGCCAGCGCCGCGATGTTGGCCCGGTAGTTGACCCCGTGCGGCGGAATGGTGTGGGAGGGGCCGTGGCGGGAGAGAAACGCTACCGTCTCTCCCCGGATCGCGTAAAACGAAACGGAAGCGCTTCCGAAACGCGTTTCGACCAACTGCGTCTGCGTCGGCCGGCCGAGGAGGGCCGGGTCCTCGAAGCCCGTGCCCCCGATGACGGCAAGCCTGGCTTTACCCACGCGCTCCACCCCCTGCGGCCCGGGACCTGCTGGCAGCCCCCTGCCACGGTGGGTGCGCTTCGTGGACCCCCCGCTACTTCCTGCCGGCGTTAGGTGAGCTTACGGTGCGTGCGGACCTTGCGGTCCTTGCGGGTGCCCGGCGTGTGGCCACTTGCCCACTGCCCCTTCTGTGACGATGCCTCCCGTGGCACTGGCCGAGCCCTCAGGATGTCTTCCCGCTCGCCACCAGGATGGGCCGGGATGGGGCTCCCGTCGCCGTCCTCGGGTTGTCGGGCCCACGGCGTTCGCTTCATCTGTGTGTGCGCTCCTTCCCATCAGCCGCGCAGACTCCCGGTTCGCGGCATGAAGCTGCGCCGGCGCCCGTAGTCTTCCCATCCGGTGTCGCCGCCACCGGGCCGCTAGGGATGCTCTGCTGGTAGCTGAAGCGCTTAAGCTAAGCTATGGTAACGATCGCTTGCAGCAGACCACGTCATTATCGGCATTTTAGCCCGCGCCACGCCGGGATGAGCATCCTGGTCAGCAGGAGAACGCCGGGGACTTGCCGAAACATCCCCCTCGGATTTGCGAGAAGTATCGTCGGCAAATGGCAACCTGGGCTGTGGAAGGCCGGAAGCAAGCGGATACGTAGGGGTGGAAGCGTTTGAGGAGCAGCGGCGCCGGCCGGGTGGTCACCCTCCGGGACATCGCCGCCCGTGTCGGCGTCTCCGTCACGGCGGTCTCCCGCGCCCTGAACGGCCATCCGGACGTTAGCGAGGCCACGCGCCAGCGCATCCTGGAAGCCGCCCGGCAACTCAACTACCGGCCCAACGCCGCGGCCAAGACCCTGGCCACCCAGCGCAGCCACCTCATCGGGGTGTACTTCCTGGGCGAAGGGCCGGTCCGCTTCTCCCACCCATTTGCGTCGCAGGTGGTGGACGGCATCCTTGAGGGACTCGCCGCCGCGGGATACGACCTGCTGGTGTTCGGGGCGGGACTCTTCGACTCGAAGCCGTCTTTCCTCGAACTGGCGGCCCACCGGCAGCTCGACGGCGCCATCTTCCTGGGGCTGCGCACCGATGACCCACGCTGGGGAGAGCTTACGCGGCTCCCGTTCCCCATTTGCTCGGTGGACGTGCCGGTGGAGGCTCCGCGGGCTGTCTGCGTCGGGTGCGACCACATCGAGGGAGCCCGTCTGGCCGCCCGGCACCTGGTGGAACTGGGCCACCGGGATGTCGCCATGGTGAACGGGCACCGCTGGGCCCCGGTGAGCTGGGAACGCCTGAGCGGCTTCACCGCCGGGCTCCAGCAGGCCGGCGTGGAACTCCCCGCGTCGCGGGTGCTCGAAGGCGACTTCACGGAGCCGAGCGGCTATCAGCTCGCCCTGGGGCTCCTCTCGGTCACGCCCCGGCCGACCGCCATCTTCGCCGCGTCGGACCTGATGGCCCTCGGGGTGCTGCGGGCGGCACGCGAACTGGGGATCGCCGTGCCGGCCGAGCTTTCCGTCGTCGGCTACGACGACATTGAGGACGCCGCTCGGGCCGTTCCCGCCCTGACGACCATCCACCAGCCTCGCCACCGGGTCGGGCTGGCGGCAGCCCAGTCCGTGGTGCAGCTCATCGAGCGGGGCGACGCGACGTCGGCCTCTCGAGTCTTGCTGCGCCCTCAACTGGTGGTTCGGGCCTCCACCGGGCCCGCCCCAGGGTAGGCCACCGGCGCCGAAGGGGGGATGCTGCGGGCAGCAACAGAGTTACTTCAGCGGACATCCTTGGGACCGAAGCGAAGGCCCTGTGAGCCGCGACTGGAAAGGAGCGTGCCACGTTGAGGATCAACCGGGCATTCGGGCGCGTGCTGGCCGCCGGGCTTGTGGTGCTCGTGGCGAGCGTGCCGGCGCTGGCCAGCACCGTGGTGCGGGTATCGGGCTGGGGCGGCACCGACATCGCCATCGTGGAGGAGCTGATCGAACGGTTCGTCCGCCCTGCCGTCAAGCCGTACGACATCGAGGTCAAGTACGAACCCATCGCAGAGGAGTTCTCCGGCTACCTGTTCAACAGCCTCTCGGCCGGGACCGCTCCCGATCTGTTCTATGTGGACATCTTCTGGGCCGAGCCGTTGATGCGGACCGGGCAGCTCGAGCCGCTCGACCCGTACCTGGCCAAGTCCAACGTGCTGCGCAAGGATGACATCCTCCCCAAGTTGCTGGCCGGGTTCACGTACAACGGCAAGATCTACGGCATCCCCAAGGACTTCAACACCCTGGCCGTCTTCTACAACAAGGACCTGTTCGACGAGGCCGGCGTGGCCTACCCGGACGCCAACGACACGTGGGACACCTTCGCCGAGAAGCTGCGCAAGGTCAGCCGGCCCGAGGACGGCATTTACGGTATCGCCCTGCCGCCCGAGTACGCTCGCTTCGGCGCGTTCGCCTACTCGGCCGGCTTCAAGCTGTTTGACGACAACGGCAAAAGCGATCTGTCCCAGCCGGGCTTCGTTGAGGCGTTCAAGTGGTACACCGGCTTGGTGAAGAGCGGCGTCGCCATCCAGCCGGCCGACATCGGGCAGGGTTGGGGCGGCGGTGCGTTCGCCACGGAGAAGGTGGCAACGGCCATCGAGGGCGCCTGGATCCTGGGCTTCCTGCGGGATCAGGCTCCGAACCTGCGCTACGGGGCCACGCTGATTCCGAAGAATCCCAGGACCGGGCAGCGCGGTAACTTCATCTACACGGTCTCCTGGTCCGTCAACGCGGCCTCCAAGGTGAAGGCAGAAGCGTTCAAGGTGCTGGAGGCGCTGACCAGCCCCGAGGCCCAGCAGTGGGTGCTCCGCCGCGGGCTGGCCTTGCCCAGCCGGAAGTCGCTGCTGAACGACCCCTACTTCAAGCAGGACACGCCTGAGGCGAAGGCCAACCTCGTGGTGTTCCAGGGCGCTTCGGACGGGAACGTACACCCGTTCCAGTTCGGGCGCTACGGCGGCGACTGGATGACGCCGGTGAACGAGGCGCTCACCGCCGTGATGAGCGGCGAGATGAACGTTGACCAGGCGCTGGCGCAGGCGCAGCGCCAGCTGAACGAGCTGGCCAGCCGCTGACGAACGAAAACGGTCGGGGGGTGGGTTGCCGCCCGCAGGGGGCGTGCCCCACCCCGGCCCGGAGAGGCCCGTAACGGCCAGACGGCGGGGCTGGGGGGGTTGCAGTCGTTGGGAGCCGGTACGCTCACAACCGCAGCGGGCCGAAGGGGGCGCGGGCGGCCACTGCTGACCGAGAAAGCTCAGGAGGCGCTCACCGCGTACGTCTTCCTGCTCCCCTACCTCTTCACGCTCGTCATCTTCTTCGTCTACGGGTTCATGCGCACGTTTTACTTCAGCTTCACCGAGTACAACCTCTTCGAGGCCCCGAGTTGGGTGGGTTTGCGCAACTACGCCGCCATCATGACCGAGCCCCGGTTTCTTACCGCCCTGCGCAACTCCATCACGTTCTCCGTGGTGGTGACCACGGCTCAGACCGTGCTCTCTCTGGCCCTGGCACTGGCGCTCAACCAGAGGCTGCGGGGCATCACGTTTTTCCGGGCCGCTTACTACACGCCCAGCGTGATGTCCAGCGTCGTCATCACCCTGATGTTCATGTGGCTTTTCCAGCGAACGGGCGCGATGAACTACCTGCTGACCCAGGTGCTCGTCTTCCGGGAGCTCATCATGGCGTTTCTCCTGGGCACAGCCGTGCTTCAGGGGGCTCTCGTCTGGTGGGAGCGCCGCCACGGCTTTGCCGCCGCGTGGTGGGAGCCGAGCCTGCTCGTCACGGCCATGATGCTGTCGGCTGCAGCAACCGTCGTCCTGCGGACAACCGGGGTGGTGGCCGCCGACCTGGAGGTGAATCCGGTCGCCACCCCGTGGCTCAACACGCGCCGCTATTTCCCCGATTGGCGGTTTCCCTCGGCGCCGATCCCGCTGGAGGCCCTCATGATCCTCAACACGTGGACGACGGCGCCCACCTTCATGCTGCTCTACCTCGCCGGACTGCAGGACATCCCCAGAGATCTGTACGAGGCGGCGTGGGTTGACGGCGCTTCGGCGTGGCAGCAGTTCCGCCACATCACGCTGCCGCAGCTCCGGCACGTCACCTTCCTGGTGGTGACCCTGGGGCTCATCGGGACGCTGCAGATGTTCGACCAGGTGGCGGTCATCGGCGACCAGGCGCCCCTGGACTCCATCATCACGCTGGCTTACTACGTCTACCACAACGTCTTCCCGGGTGGGGCCATTCCCCGGATCGGGCAGGCCGCCGCGGCAGCGGTGACGCTCGCGGTATTGACCCTCGCCGTGGTGCTGGTGCAGCGCAGGGTGGTGGAACGGTAAGTGAACGCGGCGGCAGCTCCGCAGACGGCGCGCAGAAGGCACCAGGTGCTCGCTTTTGACCCGGCAGCGGTGGCCAGGCGCCGATGGGCTCGGGCCGGCGCCATCTACCTGTTGCTCCTGATCTTCTCCCTGCTCTTCATGGGGCCGGTTTTTTTCGCCGCGCTCTCGAGCCTCAAGGACAACCCCACTCAGTGGCCGCCGCGCCTCGATCCTCCCCAGCTCGATCCGCGCAACTGGGTGGGGGCGTACCGGCTGGGCAAGGCCGGGGGTGGGAGCGGGTGGTTCGGGAGGTTT
>JBFMCJ010000224.1 GCA_040754675.1 Bacillota bacterium | reverse complement strand
GGGGAAGCGCAAAAGCGGCAGGACCAGAAAGGGGAACCCCTGGCTTCGGGAGGCGTTGGTGGAAGCCGCCCAATCTGCCGCGCACGCAAAGGACAGCTATCTTTCCGCCCAGTACCACAGGCTTGCGAGGAGGATCGGGAAGAAGAAGGCGGTCGTCGCGGTGGCGCATACCATCCTCGTCATAATATACCACTTGCTCAAAGATGGAACGGACTACAAAGATCTCGGAGCCAACTACTTCGACGAGAGGGAGAAGGCCGCCGTCATAAGAAGGGCCGTCAGGCGCATCGAGAGCCTTGGATATATGGTGTTCCTCCAGCCGGTGGAAGCAGCTTAAGTCGCAAGGAAAACGAAGACAAGGCGAGAGCGTCGTCGGGGGAGTTTTTCAGGGTAGGGCTCGGGAGGGAGGAATCTGGCTTCCTTGCGGCCCCGGGCAAGCTGTAGCCGGCGCTGGTCCAGCAACCGCCACAAGTCCTCGACGGTGCGGTCGGGATCTGCTCCAAGCAGGGCGTTGACCCGCTCGATCTCGATGTGGGTCCTCACCGCCTCCACCGACACCCCTTCCGCCAGCCGCCTCACCCAGGCGGCGTCGTAGAGGGGCAGGACGATCCTCTTCCCACCCACCTCCCAGAGCATCTGCCCCGGCTGGAGCCTCCTTGGGCCGTGTTCGGCCTCCCAGGCGGAAAGAGCCCCGTTGGTAAGCACGACCGCCCGCTCCGCCACCAGCGACCGCTCGGCCAGCTCGAACCTTGAGCGCAGGTGGGCAACCTGCACCGACGTCATCTCCCGGGCGGGAAGGGTGGCGTACCTTGCCTGTGTACCCTTCCCCTGCACGGCATCACCTTCCTTCGGCTTTCCTACATGTCGTTTTTTTTTGACCTCAGGAGGCAGGTGGGCCTGGGCCAGCAGGCGGATCCGGCCCATGCGCCAGCCCGACTCCCGCGACCACCTGTGGTAAAGCTCCGCGTACTTTTCGACCAGCCGCATGGAGCAGCCCAGCACAGTGCGGATGGCAGTGGGGGGCATGCCCCGCTCAAGCAGATAGGAGACCCGGGCGAAGTCTAAGATGTACCGCTCCACGCTCTCTAAGCTGTGCCCGGTGCGCCTGACCACCTCTGTCTCCGTGTACCCCTGCATGTATAACCCCACGATCTTCTCCGCGTGGGAGAGCGTGGGTCCCATGTCGGCCAGGCGTCCCCTGGTGGGCAGGATCACCTTGGGGTGCCGCTCCATGGCCGCCCTCACCGCGTCCACGGATACCCCCAGCAGGAAAGCTAGGTCCGGCTGGCTTAAGCAGGCGCCCTGGTAGTAGGCACCGGTGGCCAACCGCACCAGGCGCGCCCACCTAAGCTCCTCGGAGCGGTCCCGATGCAGCAGCGACCAGTCCTCCGGCACCAGGTAGTCCAGCACGGCGGAAACCATACGGCAGTCTCCCAAGCTGCGGCCGGGAGGCTGGTCCTGCGCCACGCCCGTCCACACGATCTGGCCCGGAGAGCGACCCCGGCTGCTTAAGCGATGGGCCAGCTCCCGCAACTCCTGCTCGAACTGGTCAGCCGCCGCCGGGGTGTAGCGGTGCCGCTTGAGCAAAAGCTGCCGGAAGGCCTGGCGGGGGCCACCACCAGGCGGCACGGGCGCCACCCACAACCCCTCGCGCTTCACCTTCTCGGACATGCGGGCATCCTGCCTGACCTGGGCCCACAGCTCCTGGAAGGCTCTCACTAAGGCCGCCGGCTGGCCCAGCCTGCGGGCCGCTTCCTCGGGGTCGTCCCCCTCCAGCCCGCTCATCTGGCAGAAGATCTGCCACCACCTGCGCCATGCAGTACGGGAACAGCATAGCTTCCTCCTCACCGAGCTGAGGTCCTCGCCCCGCAGGTAGCACTCCACCGCCAGGGCCGGCCGCAGCCTGCGCATCTTCTGCCGCCTTTCTTTGCTCATCCCCGCCACGGGCAGCAGCGCCCCCATCTCCCACAGGGGCCCAAGCCTCTGGCGGAGGGCCTGGTGGTTGTAGGGGAAGAGCACCCCCAGCCTGGGCCAGTCAAGCAGGCAGCCCTGGAAGTAGGCTTCCTCGATGCAGCGAGCCATGCGGCCCACCTGCATGGCCACCACGCCGAACTCCTCCAGCACCTCGGCGTCCTCGTCGGCGATGACGGTGAGCGCGACCATCTGCTCGGGCTGGTCCCGCCGCGAGCACCTCCGGTGGGCGTCCAGGCCGCGGATGGCGGGGAAGTCGATCTGCCCCGGGCCCCGGTCAACCAGGTGCATGAGGTATTCCAGGGCGTCCTCCGCCACCAGGGCTGCCTCCTCCGGGGCGAGTTCCCTCCTTGATTGGATCTCGCCCACCAGGTAGCTGCGCAGGGTCTTGGCCTCGACCGAGCGGGCCTGCGTCACGATCTTCTGCCGGTAGAACGACTGCCGGCCCACATCCCCCACCCCCGACTCCCAGCGGTTGACATGCTTAATACGGCATACGACGGGGCTCCTTTCCTCTCCTGCTATAGGCTCCCGGGCCCGGCGGCCGCCTGCAGCAAAGCCGCACGCTCCACCAACGGGGCTGGGACGGTGCATCCCTGTCCTAAGCGATGGGCCCGGTACAACCAAAGGCATCTCAGGGGTCCGCGGCCTTCCGGACCCACCGGAGGGTCGCGCCCGGATTATCCCGCTCCCGCATCAGTTCGCTCGCTCCTTCAACCGTTTCCCGCCGCCGCAGGCCGCGATTTCGCTGACGTCTGCACCGCCAGGAGGGCTTCTGCTGCTCCCCTTCGCGGCGCACCCCGCCCGGTCGCCCGGGGGCGCTTGCGGCTGCTGCGCCCCCCTCGGCAGCACGAAAGTCTTGGGCCACGCTTTACGGCTTTTGCACCGGTGGCCCTTGGCTCCCAGCCAGCCTCTTCGGGGGCCGACCTCCCGGGTACCCGCGGCAGCGAGTCACGCTCCTCCTAGTTCACGCGACGCCGCGGAGCAGCAGGTTGCATCCCTCCCCAGTAGCCGGCCACCGGGACCTGCCCCGCCTCAGCGGGTCGCGGAGCCAGCCAGTCGATTCCTGACACCTCACGACTCAGCGATTCCACCACCGTTCTTCCTTGCCCACCCTGGAGATGTTAGGGGTTCTACCGGTCGTTGAAGCTGCACGCATAGTGAGCGACCCACGCGTGATGATGGGGAAACCCGTCGTCGCGGGCACGAGGGTCACTGTGGAGCTGATCCTTGAGAAGCTGGCGGCGGGGGAGACAGTTGAGCAAATCGTAGCTGCCCATCCGAGCTTGACTGAGGATGGGGTAAGGGCTGCCATCGAGTACGCTGCGCAGGTGTTGCGGATGGACGCGGTCTATCCGGTGGCAGGGGCAGCCAGGGGTTTGGTCAGCGTTGACCACTATACCAAGCTAGAAAGTCGTTCCTGGTGACACCAACGTCCTTGAGGATCTTGGCCGTTATCCCTCGTCCAAGATCTTCGCCCTTATGACAGGACGGTTGCTGTCCGGCCGTCGGAGTGCCTGAAAAAAGTGTGTGAACCCTTGGTTCGAACCGCAGTAAATCCCAGGCTTTCGAGGAAGGCGACCATCACGTCCGAAGGTATGGTGGGCATCCTGGTCATGACGGACTATGCACCCACCTCCACCTGATGGACGCCCACGAATTTCATGGGTACGGCGTCTTCTTCCTCGAGGCAGAGCTCGATTACCTCCTTGATTCGAGGATAAAGTTCCTCCAGAGTTCGTGCTTGGGTGTAACAGCTCTTCAGGGCTGGTACGGTAGCTACATAATACCCGTCAGCATCCTGTTCGACCAGCACAGTGAACACACGCTTGTTTCCCACCTGGGCTATCCTCCCGGCACGTGAGACTTTGGGCAGTCGAATAGGCCCTCTGGCACGCCACACGGAGCCGTCCATTACGGCGTCTCCCGCCACTATCATACCACCATTGGGTGGGAACAACAACGAGCACGGCGGCCAAGGCGAATCCCTTGCCCGGAAGCCAGTAGGTTGGCGCTCACGACCGAGAGGCACCCCGAAAACAGCCGGCAAGCGATGGCCTATCCGGGTACGGCCACCGAGGTCGGCATCGCCTCGGTGCGGCGGCAGGGCGGTCTACAGCCTCGGCAAACCGCGACCCGGAGATTCAGGCGGATGGCGATGCGGCGGAGCTGTTGGCGTAACCGGTATACTGGAAGCGGACACCGGCGAATCGCGCATTCACACATCGGGAGGCGGCATTCAGATGCGTTATCCGGCACGCGCCTTTGCGATCTTCGGGCATCTGTCCATCGTGTTGGGACGTTACCTGTTCACGTGGGGAATCTACCTCTTGCCGGTAAGCTCCCCGACCCCGGCGGACATCTTGACGAAGCCCCTCTTCTGGGGGCTGTTTTCGATATTCGGTGGGATATGCGCCAACGTGCACTCGCGCTGCAGATGCGTCATGACGGCTTACGCGGTAAGGAAGGACTAGCATTGACAGCTTGGGAGCTGGCCCAGCTGCCCGCGATTTATGCGCCGACCGGGAGGGCCGGCCCAGGTTCTGCAAGAGCGGGAAGGGGAACGTTTGACCTAGATGGCCCTCCTGTGCGCACTCGCGACCGCCGGCATAAGCCCCAGCCTGGCGAGACGCGCTGCGGGGCGTGGTTGCAGGGTGGCTTACACGGTCCCACGTCCCCCGATTCAGGAAGCCGGGCATCTTCTGTAACCGCCAGATGTGTCATGTCCCCGCGATTGCAGAGGGCATATGCGGATTGAGCTACGACAGCGTAGGGATTCCAACCATCGGTTCCGTTTGCGGCGTGTTTCAGCGCCTGTACGGTGGTCGGAGAGATGGTGAAGTTCTTCGCTGGTTGGTCGACACCACTCGAGCCCCGGTTTCAGTTGGACATGCTGCGGGGTCCGATGTATGGGCTTGAGGTATCCCAGCAACGCCGAAGAGATTGTGTCTGCGTCACCAGACGGGACAACATTCATGAACTGCGTCGCAGGCGTAAGGCGACGGCGATTCCCCCAGCAGCTGGGCATGCCTTCGCTGACGCTCGATAAGGTTAGTTACCTTCCCATCGGTGGGGGTGGCATTTCTGCTTTGGTTTTCGCGGTCGCCCACGAGGGCTACTGAAGCCGGTGAATTGGCGGGCTGGCGGTACGTCGTATAACTGCTATATACCTCTTTCCGGCATGGCAATCCTGGCGGCAAACATGTGTTGTGATGCAAGTCGCGCCGGGAAAACGGCGGTTTTAGACGCTGAAGGGGGCGATTAAGGCCCGAAAATCTCGCAACACAACTCGCTGAGGGCCGGAGATTGTTGTCCGTCGTGCCTTCAGCTTTCCGGCCCATGCAGCCTCACCTTGTCGAGCCGTGCTGGTGCCGTGCTTCTGTGCGGCAGGGGATCGCAGCCGGGCTCACCACGGGAGGTGTATGGAACTTGACCCTATTTCCGTCGCTTGCGCAGCGGCAGGCAAGCGTCATTCTGGTATCCTCAACGATGACTGCCTATGTGAAGCTGCACAAGTATCCCCCTTGCCACCTTGGCAGGGCTAACCGAGGGCCTTCGCCCTCGGAGAAGAGGTCAGCGAAGTCGCCGTCTTTTATGTGCTCGTCGGCCCATGCCTTGAACTTCCACCAGAAGCTGTCCTTGGGGATCCTCTCCCGTCATCCGGAGGCGTCCTCGAAAGCTCTGGTGGTTTGCCCTTCCAAGCATCGGGATACGCCTTTATTCAGAATCCCCGGTACACCTGCATTTTAGCTGACGATCGTATGATTAGCAAAGCATATTCTTCCATATGGGCTCGTCCCCAACTGGACAACGAGCGTTTTTGGACACGGAAAGCCGAGTTTTGAGGCGGATTCCACGAAGTGTTGTGAAAAATCCCTTTCGGCTAGCAGGTACTTGCCTCGCCGCAGCGAATTCTTAGCAATGATAGCGCCCGCTTTCCAGTAGAGGATGCTGTTGCTAGGGAGCAAAGAAAACCTGCGGCGGCAAGTAGCTGTCAAGTAGTTAGGAGCGGGAGGAAGACAAACGCATGTCAGGTGGTTTGCGCAAAACGAGGGGCTACTGTCGGCTTCTTTCCGTATTGACGTTGCTTATTCTGCTTTCCTCGCTGGTGTTCCCCGCAACGGCAGCCGCGGCCCAACGTGGGGAGAGGGGCCGCGGAGCCCCGTACGTCCCAGGAGAGCTGATCGTAAAGTTTAAGCCTGGGGTAACGTCTGCCCAGGCCAGTAGCCTATTGTCCCAGGTGCAGGCCAATCAGGTAAAGGTCAGCCGCCTGGGAGCACGTCTCGTCCGCCTCCAGGGCGGGGATAACGTGGAAACCGTCGTGGCCAGGCTGAAGGCCGACCCGTCCGTGGAGTACGCCGAGCCGAACTACATATATAAAGCCAGCCAGACCGGTCCCAATGACCGCTATTACCCTGAGCAATGGGGCCTGCCCGCCATCCAGGCGCCGGAGGCGTGGAAAGCGCTAACTCAGACGTCGGGCGGCATCGCCGTGGCCGTGGTGGACACGGGCGTCGACTACACCCACCCTGACCTGGCGGGCCGCGTGGACACTGCAAACGATAAGGATTACGTCAACGGCGACGCCGCGGGCGATGACGCGGACGGGGCCATGGACGACAACGGCCACGGCACGCACGTTGCCGGCATCGTCGCCGCCCTCACCAACAACGGCCATGGCGTGGCCGGCGTGGCCGGGGAATACTCTGTAACTATCCTCCCCAT
>JBFMCJ010000223.1 GCA_040754675.1 Bacillota bacterium | reverse complement strand
GGACTACTTCAGCGCGGCTTCGTTTTTGGGGGTGGCCGGGGCCGTCTATGCCTGGGGGCTCGATGGCATGTGGTTTGGAACCGGCTATGCAGCCGGGTTCGTGCCCCTGCTCCTGTTTTTTGCGTCGCCCCTGCGGCGGTTTGGCGAGTACACGCTGCCCGATTTCCTCGCCGCCCGCTTCCAGAGCCGGGCGGCCGGCCTGGTCGGCACCCTCATCGTCCTCCTGGTCACTACCCTCTACCTGGCCCCGCAAATGATGGGTGCCGGCGCCGTCTGGAGCCTGGTGGCCAGCCGGGGCCTGGGTTCCCTGGATGCCTATGTCACGGGGGTCCTCCTGACCGCGGCCGTCATGATGGTCTATTCCGCTGTGGGCGGCATGCGGGGCACGACGTGGAACCAGGCCATCCAGTTCTGGCTTCTGTTTGCAGCCGTGCTCAGCGTCGTGCTCCTCGCGGTGGGCGCCGGGTTCAACTACAGCCGGGCCGTCGGCGATCTCCACGATGAGATGCTGGTCAGCGCCGAACCGTGGCGGGTTGCCGACCTGACCCGGCCGGACCCCGAGACCGGCCTCACCCCGGCCCAACGAGCCCGGTCGGTGATGAGCCGCGAGTACTGGCAGCACCACATCGAGCCTCAGCTCGGCGACCCCGATGCGAGGGTGGTGGTGCTCATGCCGCGCACAAGCCGCCTGGGAGCCGACCGCACCCTGACGTTCACCCGCCCCGGCGCCCTTTACGGCCCGCTGGACCAGGTTTCGCTGCTGCTCACACTGGTGCTGGGGACCTCCGGCCTCCCCCACCTCATCATGCGCTACTACACCCATCCCACCGGCCGCATGGCCCGCTGGTCCACCGCGGGCGTCCTGGTGTTGACTTCCGTCTTCTACGCCCTGGCCGCCGCAGCCGGGGCGGCGGGGCGGCAGCTCGTGCCCCGACTCACCGCGTCCCTTCTGCAACCGAGCCCGGCCTTTGAGGTCGTGGACGGCGTGCTGGTCTCCGCGGACATGGTGCTGCCGTTCCTGGCCCAGACACTGGGGGGCTCGGCCTACCTGGGCTTTGTGGCGGCGGGGGCCATTGCGGCCATGCTCTCCACCATCGGGGGTCTGCTCATGGTTGGGGCGGCTTCCCTGGGCCACGACCTTTTCGAGCAGTTTATCCGGCCCCGGGCGCCGGAGGCCGTGAGAGTCCAGGCGGCCCGGGCGGCGGTCATGGTGATGGCGGTGGTGTCGGCGGGTATCGGCCTGGCGGTCAGGCGAATCGCGGCCTTCTCCACCTACCCCGCCCTCATCGCGATGATGGTGACCTGGGCCTTCTCGCTGGTGGCTTCCGGGCTGGTTCCGGGGCTGTTCTTGGCCATCTGGTGGAAGGGCACAACCCTTTCGGGCTTCCTTTCGGGCGTGGGACTGGGCACCCTGTTGGCGTTGGTCTTCGTGGCCTCCAACCTGGCCACGCTGACCGGCCACCCTCTCCTGCCAGGCCTGGCAAGCGGCGCCATACCGCTCACCTTCCCCACCCTCGTCTCGGTGCCCCTCGTGCTGGCGGTCGCCTTCACCGTGTCGTGGCTGGATCGGGGTCGCCGGCCCCGACACCTGGACGCCATTTGGGTCCGGATCCACGGCACGGCGCAGGAGCGCCGGATGGCTCCTAGCGTTTCGTCACCGTTTTCAACCCGAGGCGTTCCCGAACAAGGGGCGCCATGGCACGGCTGACGGGGATCTCGGTGCGGTCGGGATCCGAAGTCACCAGGGCAATGGAACCCTTGAAGTAGCTTACCACTTCCCGCACCTTCTCCAGATTGACCAGGTAGCGGCGGTGCACCTTCAGGAAGCCGAACGGGGACAGCCGCTCCTCCGTCTCCCGCAGGGTGAACCGGCACAGGAACCGCTCGGATCCCACCTTGACGTACGTGCGCTCCTCCTGAGCCGTGACGTAGACGATCTCGCCGGGTGAGACCAGGAGGATCTTGGCGCCACGCTCGACGGGAATGCGGGTGAAGCGCTCCAAAGACCAGCCCGAGCGGGCCCCAGCCTGGGCTGGCCACGCCGGCCGGGCTGCAGGCCCGTGGGATTCACCCGCGGGGGCGGCCAGACCCATGACACGCCGCAGCACCGCCGTCAGCATGTGTTCGTCGAAGGGCTTGAGAAGGTATCCGGCCGCGCCCACGTTGACCGCGTCGACCGCGTACTGCGGGTAGGCGGTGGTGAAGATGATGAACGGCCGGCCCCCCTGCTGCTGCAGCCTGCGGGCCAGGTCCAGCCCGTTGATGCCCGGCATCTGGATGTCGAGAAAGACGATGTCGTAACAGACTGCCTGGATGAGCTCGAAGGCTTCCGGCGCGGAGGCAGCCTCCCCCACAACTTGAACTCCCTTGAACTTTTCCAGCTGTCTGCGAAGCTCCCTCCTGGCGGGCCATTCGTCGTCCACGATGAGCGCTTTCAACAAGAGGCCCACCCCCTGTCAACGCATGGGAATGGCCAGATGCACCCGGGTGCCATGCCCGGGTTTTGAGTCCACGTGTAGCTTGAACCCCGGCCCGTATAAGCGCTTGAGGCGCTCGCTGATGTTGGCCAGCGCCACGCCTCCGCCTCCCGCCTGCCCGTCGCCCGCGACGCCGCCAGGCTTGGGGATCTCCCCGAGCCGGCCCGGATCAAAACCGGGGCCATCGTCCTCGACGCTGACGCAAAGCCGCGTCAGCACCCAGTCAAGCCGAGCCCGGATCCGGATGGTCCCAGGGCCCTCCTTGGACGAAATGCCGTGCCGGACCGCGTTTTCCACCAGGGGCTGCACGGAGAGGGCGGGAATGCCGACGCCCAACACCTGCGGATCGATGTCGTAGACGACCTTGAGGCGATCGCGAAACCGGGCCTGCTCGATGGACAGGTAGTTTTTGATGTACTCGTACTCCTGGGCAAAGGGAATGATGTGACCCGAGACGCTCATCCCCAGCCGAAACATATCCGCCAGCCGAATGAGCAGCCGCCGGGCGGTCTCCGGATCCTCCCGGATGTAAGCCACGACGGTGTGCAGGGCATTGAAGAGGAAGTGCGGGTTGATCTGGGCCCGCAGGGCTTTCAACTCCGCCTCGGCGGCCAGCCGCGCCTGGCGGTCCAGCTGCCCCAGGTCCATTTGCATGGAAAACAGTCGCCCGGCCGCCTCCAGGGTTGCCAGAAGCCCCTGGCTGGAACGCCCGGGATAATCGGCGGCCACCGCCACAAATCCAGCCGGTTCGCCCCCACAGGAGAGGGGAACGGCAAAAAGCTCCCGCACGGGCCCGCCGGGTGTGCGCACCTTGACGCGCCGGGCTTGCGCCTGCCGGCGCCGCCTCGAAATCCACAGGCCTCCCCCCTTGACGGCCTCGAAGGCCGCCCGGGACAGGGCCTCGTCCCGGCCGAATATCCCCGAGAGGCCCAGGACCTGATGCAGATCGGCCACCAGCACCCCGCGGACCCCGGGAAGGCCGTCGAGAATGCGGGCCGCTTTCGAGGCCGTGTCAGAATTGAGCCCCTGCCTCAATAGTTCAAATGACTCGGGAACCAAACCCAGCATGGCGCTTGACCCGGGGGGCAGCCGGATGGGGGCCAAGCGCATGGCATGGTAAGCGACCAGGGCCGAAAGCAGGCCGTTGGACAGGCCGATCACCCACAGGGCGCGTCCCGGCAACTCGCCGATCGCCGCGACCCAAAACACCGCCTCTGCGATTGTGATGAAAAGCACCGCCAGGACAGCAACCACCAGCATGACTTGACGCCCCTTGCCCTGCTCCGGCCTTCGCCCTCCCCCGGCAGCCTCCTTCGCGTTTCAACCCGCTGGAAATGCCGATCACCCCGCGAAAGTTGCCGTTCACCGCCGGCAGGGCGGCAGCCGAAGCCGTTCAAGCCCGGGAGGCTTCCGACAAATGTTCTCTTGCCGCGCTTCACCGGATCTGACTGGCGCGGCCGGCGCGTTCGCCTTTATCCTCGTAATTGTTACCATGTTCATCTATACCCTACCCGGCGCCGTGGGGGGCGCGTGTGAGCCGCGATTGCAACCCTTATCACAACGTGCCGGCGATGCGGGGGTGTCACATGCGCCGGGTTTTCAAGGCCGTCATCCTGGAACGGGACCCGGGCGACATCTCCACCATTGAAGACGAGGGCTCGGTGGAGGAGGCCCGGGAGGCGTGGCGTCAGATGCGGCTCCAGCTGGTGGCGAAGCTCGAGGAGATGGACGAGGAGCGAGAGGAGGCGTGAGATGGCCGTGACCCGTGAGTGCTTTCCATGAGATCGAGGGCCCCTGACCAGCACGATCATGAGGAGGGAAACGCGTGAGTGCCGTAACCTGGGTCTGGTTATTCGTCGCACTGTACTGGGCGTACTGCGTGTATTGGGGCGTCCGGGGCGCCCGCATGGCCACCACCGCCGGGCAGTACATCCTGGCGGGCCGCCAGCTGCCCATGTGGATCTTCATTCTGGCAGCGACGGCCACCTCGTTCAGCGGGTGGACCTTCATCGGCCATCCAGGGCTGATCTGGCGGGACGGGCTGGCGTATGCCTTCGCCTCGTTCTACGTGCTCACCATCCCCATCACCGGCGCGTTTTTCGCCAAGCGCCAGTGGCTGTTGGGAAAGCGCTACGGTTTCATCACCCCGGGTGACATGTACGCTTACTACTACGGCACCGAGGCCATGCGCTGGCTCGTCGTGGTGGTGGCGTTCCTGTACAGCGCCTTCTACTCGGCGGTCCAGCTGATGGCGTCGGGGGCCCTGTTCCACCACGTCACCGGCGTGCCGGTGGTGACGGGGTCCATCCTGCTGGCCGCCGTCGTGGTCTTCTATGTGGCGGCGGGCGGCCTTCGCAGCATCGCCTGGGTGGACGCGCTGCAGGCGATCTTGCTGGTGGCCGGAATCATCACGCTGGGGGCCTTTGTGCTGTACGCGATGGGCGGATGGCCGGCCTTCAGCGAAAAGGTCAGAGAGCTGCCGTCCAGGTTCCTCGAGGTCCCGGCAGTGATGCAGTTCACGGCTGGCAACACCATCTGGACGGGTACCATGATCCTGACCTATATGTTCTCGCTGATGGGCATCCAGGCGTCGCCGGCCTTCACCATGTGGTCCTTCTCCAACAAAAGCCCGAGGCCGTTTCCGTGGCAGCAGGTCTTTGCCTCCACCTTCGTGGTGGGCTTCGCCCTGTTCTTTTTCACGGCCATCCAGGGCATGGGCGGGCGCCTGGTGACCGATGCGCTGGGTATCACCAGGGACAGCGACGTGGTGCCCCTGCTGATGAGCCACTACCTGCCACCGGTCGTGGTCGGTTTCGTGACCATCGGCGCGCTGGCCGCGATGCAGTCCACGGCCTCGCCGTACATCGGCACGGGCTCCACCATCCTGTGCCGTGACGTGTACTTCCGGTACATCCGGCCCAACGCCGGCCACTCCGAACAGATCTGGACGGCCCGGATCTTCGCGGTGGTCATCGCCATCGTGGCCTTCATCATCGCCGCCAACTCCCAGCAGGCGCTGGTCATGCTGGGCGGGCTGGCCACCGCTTTTGGAACCCTCATGTACCTGCCGCTTTTGGGCGTGGTCTACGGCCTGCGGGTGACCGGTCTGGGCACGGTGCTGGGACTGGTTGCCGGCGTGGCAGCCGTCTTCCTCACCGATCTCCTGGTGCCGGCGTGGAAGTACCCGCTGACCATTCACTCAGCCGGGTGGGGCCTGGGGGTCGCACTGGTGGTCGGCCTGCTCACCAGCCGCATCGGCAAGGAGGCGCCGGAAGCCCTGGCCCGCCGCAAGGAGGTCCGGGAGTGGCTGGAGGATATCGACCGCCCCACGGAGTCCCAGCGCAAGTGGCGCAAAGCGATGTGGTTCGTGGTGCCCACATGGTACATCTTCGCCATCGGCCCCGGTGCCGTTCTCGGCAACCACGCTTTCTCGTTGCTGGGCTTTCCGCCCCTGTGGTCGTGGCAGATCGTATGGTGGCTGGGCGGCATCGTCATGATGTGGGCACTGTGCTTCAAGGCGGGGCTGTCGGTGTTGGGTGAGGCCCAGATCGAGCGGGCCGAGCGCGAGACTCATCTGGTGGTCGAGGAAGTGGGTCCGGCCGCCACGGTGGGCGCCGCCGCAGCAGCGGCCCGACGGTAAGAGGGAGGCGAGCGTCCGTGGCCCGCGAGGATTACTGGCTGATCGGCAGCCTGGTGTTCGTCATCCTGTTCATGTTGGTCTTCTTCCACTGAAGCAAGGGGCCAATGCACCAGACCAGCGGGTCCGGGTTGGGGAGCTCATCCCCCGGCCCGGCCCCTCCCCCTGCTTGGGCCCGGGTGCCTGCAGCCGGCGCGCAGGCCTGGGAGGCCGTGCCAGCCACGGAGGCTCAGGCCACCGCCACCTTTCGCCGCCCCGTCCGGGACCTGATCCGCCGGCCTCCCGTGACCTGCCCGCCGTCCACCTCCATTGCCGAAGCGGCCCGGCTCATGCAGGCTCACGGGGTCGGCTCGGTGGTGGTGATCGCCCAGGGGGAGGAGCCCGTCGGGATCGTCACGGACCGGGACCTTCGGGGCAAAGTGGTGGCGACCGGGCTCTCCCCGGCGCAGCCTGTCGCCCGCATCATGAGCTCACCCCTTCACACCTTGCCGCCCGACGCGCCGGCCATCGAGGCCCTGGTCAGCATGCTGCGGCTCGGGATCCACCACCTGCCCGTGGTGGAGTCGGCCCCACCCGGGCACGAAGCCGGGACTCTGCCCGGCGCCTTGGGGCCCGGCCGTCGCCTGGTAGGGGTGGTTTCCAGCAAC
>JBFMCJ010000222.1 GCA_040754675.1 Bacillota bacterium | reverse complement strand
GTCGATGTGCACGGCGATGCGCGGGCAGTTGAACGCCAGCGCATCCCGCCTGCCGGGTACGCTGAAGCACTGGAAGTAGTCCCCGTCGGACTCCTCCAGGTCGCCTGCATCCACTGCCCGGCGGAAGATGGGCTCCAGGACGTGCCCCCGCCCCCAGACCATCGCGGCCTCGAAGTAGCCAGGGGGCCACGGGTGGCCGCCCAGACCCTCGACGAAGCTCGAAAGCCGCGGCAGATCCACACCCCCTGCGATCCACCGCACCGAAAACGCCTGGCGCTCACCCCACTCACCGCCGCTCTCCCAGGTGCATCCGGCTGCGGCGGCCACGTCGGCATCCCCGGTGGCGTCCACCACGACGCGCGCCTTGAAGCGCTGCAGACCGCTCTTGTTGTGGGCGATGAGGCCGGAAATACGGCGCGCCCCGGCCTCGAGGGGTTGGACCTCCACGTCGATGACCCGGGTGTAGTAGAGCAGCTCGACCCCCGCCTCGACGGCCATCTCCTCCAGGACGTACTTCAGCGCCTCCGGGTCGAACCACCCGTCGTTCTCGGGCGTGGCTCCACCGCCACCGATGGCACGCAGCCGCCGCTTGATCTCGTCGGTGATACCCCTGTTGAGGTTAGCGTCGCCGAGGCGGTTTGGCATGAGAGGGGTGACGAGCGCAGCGGTAGCTGTCCCGCCGAGGAAGCCCTGTTCCTCCACGAGAAGGGTGCGGGCGCCCAACCGGGCTGAGGCGATGGCGGCTGCGCTTCCGGCAGTACCCCCGCCCGCGACGATGACTTCAAACTCATGGCTCTGAGGGCCCACGGTATTTCCGTTCCCCATGGTGGCCTGCTGAGTCACCCCGTTGAATTTGAAAGAGCTAAAGTGATCGCAGTATCGCCAGGAGATTTGCCCGGGACTCGATAACACCGGCGCGTGCGTCACCCTCGCCTTCGTACTCGATGGAAAGCCACCCGCGGTAGCTCCGCGCGTGAAGGCTCCCCAGCACGGAGGCCCACGGAACGTCACCGCCCCCTACGACTACACCCTTGTACGCCCGCCCTGCCAGGGAGCGCAGCAGCGTCCCCTCCTCGGTTGCCCCGGCCGAGCCCGGCAGGCTGGCGAGGTCCTTCACGTGAACATGGGCCACCACATCCGCTAACTGGGCGGCCGCCTCCCTCGGATCCTCGTCGCAGAGCAAGAAGTTGGCAGGATCGAGATTCACACGCATGTGCGCCAGGTTGACGAACCGGATCGCGTCGAGCATGTTGCGTATCCGCCCTGCTGGGCCCGGGTGATTTTCGAGGGCCAGCACGACTCCCGCTTGGGCGGCGTAGGCGGCCACTTCCGCGAGGCTCTCCTCAATCGTCCTCTTTACATCCTCGTAGCGGACTTTAGCGTGTTCTCCGCCGGCGAACACCCGTAAAACCGGAGCACCCAGGCTGACAGCCGTATCGATGTCACGGCGGACCTGCTCCAGCTGCGCCCGCCGGGCCTTCGGCTCGAGGATTCCGAAATCGTTCGTGGCATCGTAGGCGGCGACATGGACGCCAAGACCTTCACAAAGGCGTCTTACCTCCGGTACTTCCCGTCCCGGGTCGCGCCAGAAGAGGTTCAAAAGCTCAACGCCTGCAAACCCTTCATCGGCAGCCCACCCGACGAATCCTGCTGTATCGATGCGCCCCGCTTGAGCCTCACGATGCAGGGACCACATACTGACGGCAACCTGCATGGTCCGCCCCCCTTTCTCAAACCGTTTCGTATGGTGACCGCGCAGCTGCTACGCCACGTGCACCGTGCGCCCGGACTCGGCCGCATCGTACGCGGCCAGTATGACCCGAAGTGCCTCGATCCCCTCGTGGGCACCGACAACGGGGGATTCTCCGGTCCGGACGCAGTCGAAAAAGTGCCGCAATTCTTCGAGATACGGATCGCTCCGGCCCACGGAAGGCACGATCCACCCGCGGACCCGGGGCCCCGTCACCGTCGGAGCCAGCAGCTTGATGGGCGTCTGGTAGTCCACGAGCATGGAGCCTTCCGTTCCATAAAGCTCGTAGCCTAAAGCCCCGTCCTTGGTGGACCATCCCACCTCGATCGCCCCCAGCGCTCCCCCCGCGAAGTGGAGCAGTACGTGAGCCGTTCTCTCCACCTCGCTATCAACTTCAACCGGGCTCGTCATGGCTGCCACTTCCCGTATGTCAGCCCCGACGAGCCAGGAGGCGAGGTCGACCGCGTGGATCCCCATGTCCAGAAGGGCTCCCCCGCCGGCGAGCCGGCGGTCGAGGAACCACCGGCTTTCAGCCGGCCATGAGACGTACGGGCCTTCGTGCGAGAACCGCATGCGCAGGCTCACGATCCGGCCGATCGCTCCTTCTTGAACGAGCTTATGGGCATATCGGTTGAAAGCGTAAAAGCGGTGGGTGAACCCGACCATGAGGACGCGCCCCGCTTCCCGGGCCGCGTTTTTCATCGCGAGCGCGTCGGCCAGGGTCGTCGCGATAGGCTTTTCCACGAGGACGTGTTTGCCCGCCTTGAGCGCAGCCACCGCGTGTTCGGCATGCAAGTAGTTCGGGGTACATACGATCACGGCATCGAGCGGTTCTTGAGCGACCATCTCCTCGATGGTGGAGCATACCCGGGGAATCGAGAACCGGCGCGCCGCTTGCTCGGCCCGGTTCCTGTCCACATCCGCCACGGCCGTGACCTGAACCCCCGGCAGGTGGTTCAGCGCCGGGAGGTGGGCGATTCGCGCGATGGCCCCCGTACCAAGGACTCCGACCCTGATAACCTCTGGCTCGTTGTTCGCAGAACCTGCGCGGCTCATAGCTCAGGCCCCACCCCCTCTGCTTCAACTCTCCGCTCCCGTACGGCGCTCCAGCCAGGCCCGATACGCCCGGTACAGGTCGACAGAGCTGGGATGCCCCGCCGGTGCCAAGCTGTCAGGAGCATTCATGAGGCCGAGGTACTGGTATCCGAGGATCTTCTCGACGTAGCGTGAGGCGGCGGCGAGCTGAGCCTCGATCCGGGCCATGGGCGCGGGCACCAGCGGGCTTCGGTACACGGGACCCTCGAACCGGAACAGCTCCACGTCCGCCCACAGCGGGATACCCGCCCGGTCATGCGCCTGGCGAACACGGCTCCAGATGCCGTCGAGCTCGTCCAGCCGGGTCTTTTCGACGCCGACCTCGTCCTGGTAGGCGACGTAATCCACCTCGAGCGCACGCAGTTGAGAAACGAAACGGGCATCTGGCACGACAGTGCGAGTCCCGTAGGGAGCGATGAGGATCGGCTTGCCGGGCGCTATCTGGCGAAGCCGGCTCGCCATAGCCTGCGTGTACCGAAGGTAACCGTCGGGGAAGTGGCCCCGGATGGGTGCCTCAACCGGCAGGTACCAGCCCCCGAACGAGGTGTGGCGGCCGTAGCGCTCCCACAACTCCACCGGCACATCGCGGCTGTAACGGAGGGCCACAGGATCTCTCGTGTCGAAGCGGCCCGTATCAGCCTCGAAGAAGCCCAGCCCGATGAAGACTCTGGCGTCCTCCCGGTCGGCCGCCTGCAGCACGGCCTCGATGGGGTCCTCGCAGTGGAAAGGTCGCCATCGCCGGGGGATGACTCTGGAAGGGTACAGGGCCATACCCTGGTGTGCGACCGACATCAGCACGAGCGTCTTCATTCCGATGCCGGCCATCTCGCGGATCTTGGCCTGCCACTGCTCGCCGGTGAACGCGGCGGTCTGCATGTTCCAGTAGTTGCCGTCGTACGGGTTGGGATGGCGAAAGTCGAACCAGCTTCCCTCAATCGGGAGGGTTTTGGACCGCTCCGACTTCACCTCATGTCCCCACCCTCTCACCGAACCGACGAGCATCAAGGCAGCTGCACCAAGCAAGCTCCGGCGATTCATGATCAACACCGGGGAAGCCATCAGTACAGCCTCCTGGAAATCGCGCGGCCCGTCTCCTCCTGATACTTAAGAGCCGCCTCGGGCCGTGCCTGAACGACGGCTCGGAGCAGAAGATCCAGCATGTGCAGCTGGCCGATCTTGGACGTGAACGAGCCCGCCTGCAGGGGCATTTCCCGGGTCGCGGTCACAAGGACGACGTCGGCAACGCGGGCGATCGGGGCCTGTGCGTAACCCGTGATGGCTATCGTGTGAGCCCCGCGGCTGCGAGCCACGTCGAGGCATTCAATGGTATCCCGGGTACTGCCTGAGACCGAGAGCCCGACCGCAGCATCCAGCGAGGTCAGCCTTGATGCATCCATCAACTGAAAATGGGCGTCGAGAAAAGCGCGTGCCGGCAAACCCATGCGCCAGAAGGAACGGCTGGCGTCCTGCGCCGTAATGCCGGAGTGGCCGACCCCATAGAAGTGTATTTCCCTGGCCGCGGCCAGAAACTCCACCGCTTTTGTGAAAGTCCGACGGTCAAGCAGCCGGTACGTGTCGACGATCACCTTCTGGTTGTTCTCCGTGGCTCGACGCAGGAGGTCGGGTTTGTCAGGCTGCCCCGCGTGGCTGGTTTCGCCGGAGCCCTCCGAAAAGATGTCACGGGCCAGTTCGATCTTGAAGGCCTGATAGCTCTGAAAACCCAGCTTTCGCGCGAAGCGGAGTACCGTTGTCTCCCCCACGCCGGCCGCTGCGGCAAGCTCCGTCACGGAAGCGTAGACTGTCGCCTGGGGATCGCGGCGAACAGCCATCGCCACCTTCTGCTCGGAGTCCGTCAGGGCCGCCAGGGTGCTATGAAGACGAGCCAGGAGCGGAGGCCGCGACACAGCGGGTTCCCCTCCCCCTGCGGTTTCCGGCTCAACTTCCTTGATCCTTTCCCGCACCGCCAAGCGCTTCGACAAACCGCCGGGTTATCAGGTGGGGCCGCGTGATGGCACTCCCCACCACCACTGCAAAGGCACCCAGTTCCAGGCAGCGACGGGCCTGCCACGGGTCCCAGATGTGTCCCTCCACCACCACCGGTACCCCCAGGCGAGTGGTGACCTCCTGAACCATGCGCGCGATCAGCGTGAAATCGGGCGCGTAGTCCAGGGGTGGGTGATCCCCCACGTAACCGACCAGCGTGGTCGCAACCAGGTCAAAGCCCAGCCGGGCGGCGGCTACGCCCTCGGCCACGCTACTCACGTCTGCCATGAGCGGCAAGGGCCAGCGAGCCCGAATGGCCCGGACAAACTCGGCCAAGTCGAGCCCGCTCGGCCGCAGCCTGAGGGTGGCATCCAGCGCCAGGATATCTGCACCTGCCTCCACCGCCTCCCCCGCTTCCCGCAAAGTCGGGGTGATGAACACGGGCGAATCGGGATACTTCCTCTTGACAATCCCGATGATTGGCAGGGGAACCGTTCTCCTGATGGCCCGAATGTCCGGACCCGAGTTGGCCCGGATCCCGGCCGCGCCCCCCTGCCACGCGGCGACGGCCATCGCAGTCATGAACTCCGGGCCGTGCAGTGGTTCGCCCTCGGGTGCCTGGCAAGAGACGATGAGGCCCCCTCGAATGCGTTCGAAAAGCCCGCCGTATTCATCTCCAGAGGCATTGCGCGTACGTTGCATCGTTGCGTAGCTCGTCCGCCCTCCGCCGTTGACGCAGACCTCCTTCGACGGATGGAGGAGAACTCCTTCCGATTCCGCCGATTTCTTGGAGATCCGCTCCAACCCGCTCGGCTGCCTGCCGTTGCAGCCGCCGATTGGGGAGCCAGGGCTACGGCAGGCCCTTCACCACTAAGAGCCGACCTTGGCCGGTGCGGCAGAGAGCCCGAGCCTAGCGCTCCACGGTTGTGAGCTGTTCCTCTTCTTCGGCCCGCTGCCCCTCCCGCACCCAGCGCGCCACCCGCACGAGGCGCGCGGCCAGGTGGCGAAGCGCCCGCCGCACCTCGTCATCCAGAGGGGGTTGCCCGCCCATCGCCGTCCAGCTCACCCCGTAGGGGTTGCCACCGGCCTGAAAGACCCGAGGATCCGTGTAGCCGGGGGTGACCACGATGCAGCCCCAGTGGTACATCACGTTGTAGAGGGCCAGCAGCGTGGCCTCCTGGCCCCCGTGCGCGTTGGACGCGCTGGTGAAGGCCGCCGCCACCTTGTTGGCCAGCTTGCCCTGTGCCCACAGCGGCCCCGTGCTGTCCAGGAACTGCTTGAGCTGCGACGAGACGTTGCCGTACCGGGTCGGCGTGCCGAAGATGTAGGCGTCGGCCCACTCCAGGTCATCGTGGCCGGCCATCGGCACGTCCCGCGTCGCTTCCAGGTGGGCCTTCCATGCGGCGTTTTTCTCGACCGCCTCGGGCGGCGCCAGTTCGGCCACGCGCCGCAGCCTCACCTCGGCGCCGGCCTCCCTGCCCCCCGCCGCGACCTCCCGAGCCATCCGGTATACGGTGCCGGTCGAGCTGTAGTAGATGATGGCTACCCTGGGCGTCATCGCCATGCGCTGTCGAGCACTCCTTCCCTGAGGTGCGGTAGCTATAGCTTGCCGTCTTTCAGCCTTCGACCGGCAGGGATGTCCAGACCTCCAGTTCCCTGACCGGCACCCCGTCGCTCCAGTTGCCCATGAACCGCTGCTCGGGGGTGTTGCCCAGGGCGAACTCGCGGTTGCGGTAGTAGAACGCCGCATCGGTCAGCGCGTCGAACAGCTTCCACAGCCCGTAAAAGTCCAGCGCATCGGGCAGCCCGACACGCTGGTCCAGGTCAGGCCGGCCCGTCACCAGCCCGAACAGCCGCAGCGCCACTCCTTGCGCCCAGACCGGCGCCGTTGCGTCCGCCGCCGGGCCCGCCGGCGAGGCAACGAGGGAGGCAGGCGCGTAGTGGTCGGCCA
>JBFMCJ010000221.1 GCA_040754675.1 Bacillota bacterium | reverse complement strand
TTCCAAACCGGGGCGGCGCCGGTGCAGGTGCGTGGGATCTACTCCACCGCCGGCTTCCGCCCGGACGCCGACTTGATGATGTGGTGGGTGGCCCCCTCCGCCGACGAACTGCAGCGGCACTTCGCCGCCTTCCGCCGCACGGCGCTGGGGAGCCGCCTCGAACTTGCCCACGCGTTCCTGGGGCTGCACCGCCCGGCGGAGTTCAACCCGGAGCACGTGCCGGCGTTCGTTCAGGGCAAGGCGCCCCTGCGCTACCTGTGCGTCTACCCGTTCTCCCGCACCCCCGAGTGGTACCTGCTCGAGCCCAAGGAACGGGCGGCCCTGCTCAAGGAGCACGGCGACCTGGCGGCGCCCTTCCCGGACGTCTACGCCAACACGACGGCCGGCTTCGGGCTCGGGGACCACGAGTGGGTGCTGGCCTTCGAGACGGACAACCTGGCACGGCTCGTCGAACTCATCCGGGCCCTGCGCGCGGCGGGAGCCCGCCGCTACGTCCACTCCGAGACGCCGTTCGTGACCGGCATCCGCAAGAGCCTGGCCGAGGCCGTGGCCGATCTGGGGTGAGGCCGGTGGAGTGGGTCAGCCTGAAAGAGGCGTGCACGATCCTCGGGGTGCACGAGGCGACGCTGCGGCGGTGGACGGACAGGGGGCTGTTGCGCGCGTTCCGCACGCCGGGCGGCCACCGGCGCTACCTGCGGGACGACCTGCTGGCGTTCCTGGCCGGGAGCCAGGCACAGCCGCCGGCCGAGTGGCTGGCCCGGCTGGCCGACCAGACGCTTTCGGTTACCCGGCAAGAGCTGAGCGAGCGCCTGGCGCAGGAGGCGTGGGCCCAGCGGTATGCTGCGAACCGTTCCGCAAAGCAATTGAGCGGCCGCGAACTTCTCGGGCTCCTCATCCAGTACGCCGCCCGGGAGAACAACCACGAGACTTACCTCAACCAGGCCCGCGCCATCATGCGGGAGTACGGCCGCGAAGCACGCGGACTCGGGCTCAGCATCCCCGAGACCGCGCGGGCGCTTCTGACCTTCCGGCAGGCCATCGTGGACGGCATCACCCGTTCCCTGTATGCGCCGCCCGGGCGGGACCCCGACGGGCAGCGCCTGATGAACCGGGCGGGCCTGTTCTTCGACGAGCTGATGATCGCCACCCTGGAGGGGTACCTGGAGCCCGCCAGGCCGGCGGCATCGGTGCCGGCAGGGGAGTTGCATCGGTGAGCGGGGCAGCGTCGCGGGCGGCGTCGGCGAAGGGGGCAGGCCCTGTGAACCCTGCCATGCTGGGTCTCGACTACCGCACGGCACCGCTCGACTTGCGGGAACGCCTGCGGCTGGCGACTCGTGCCGACGTCGAGGAGTACTTGCGCCAACTCCTGGTGCCGGCCGTGGTGCTGGCCACGTGCCACCGGGTGGAGGTGTACGTGGACGACCCCGAACGCCTGCGACACGTCGCCGACGTCCTTGCCGCGCGGAGCGGCGTGAGCACGAGGGCGCTCGAGGCGCACGGCATCCGGCGCGACGGGGAGGCGTGCGTGCGCCACCTGCTCGAGGTGGCGGCGGGGCTCCGCTCGGCGGTGGTCGGAGAGCCGCAGGTTTTGGGCCAGGTCAAGGAGGCCCTGGAGCTGGCCAGGCGGGTGCGGGCGCCGGGCGGGGTGCTGGGGGCGCTCTTCCAGCGGGCCATCCACGCGGGCAAGCGGGTCCGAACGGAGACCATGCTCGGGCGAAGCTCCCCGTCGCTGGCCAGGGCGGCCGTCCGGTGGGCGCTGGACGGGGGGCTGGATGCCGGCCGCGCCCGGGTGCTCATCGTGGGGAGCGGCGAGATGGCCATGCTGGCGGCCCGGGAGGCGGCCGCTGTGGGAGCCCGGCAGATCACGTTCTGCGCCAGGCGGCCCGAGCACGCCCTGCAGGCAGCCGGGGCGGTGCTGCAGCGCAACGCCTGGCGGGATGGCGGGGGCCGGGACCTCGCTGTAGAGGCGTTCGCCCTGGACGCGCTGCCGGAGGAGCTTGTGCGGGCTGACCTCGTCATCTCCTGCACGACGGCCCCGGGGACGGTCATCCCGGCCGCGTGGCTCGTCGAGGCCATGCGGCCGCGCGGCGGCGCCGGTAGGCCGCTGTGGGTGGCGGACCTGGCCGTCCCCCGCGACGTCGAGGTGCCCGATCCCCTGCCGCACGGGCTCCATGTGGCCAGCATCGACGAAATCGTGCCCGACGGCGCATCTCGCCCGGGCGTTAGCGGCGCCGAGGACGTGGCGGCGGCGCTGGCCATCGTGGGCCAGGAGACGGCAGCGTTCATGGAGTGGCTGCGCCAGAGGCGGGCGGCGCCCGTGCTTGTGGCGATGCGGCAAGAAGCGGAGGCCGTCCGGCGCGAGCAGGTAGAATGGGCTCTGCGCCGGCTGGACGGGGAGGCCGGCCCCCGCGCCCGGGAGGTGCTGGAGGCCATGAGCCGCCGCCTCACCGACAAGCTCATGCACCTGCCCACGCTCTACCTGAAAGAAACGGCCGCCGGAGAGCGGACGGAGGCGGCCAGGTGAGCGCGGCGAGGGAGAAGTTGCGGGTCGCAACCCGGGGCAGCCGGCTGGCGATGGCCCAGACCCAGGCCGTCCTGGAGCGCATCCGCCGCCTCGTGACCGGGCTCGAGGTCGAGGTAGTGCCCATCCGCACCCGCGGCGACCAGGTCTCCGCCCGGTGGGCCGAAGCGCAGCGCCCCGCGACGGAGGATGCTACGGCGGACATGGCCGTGGGGGCGTTCGTGAAGGAACTGGAGCATACCCTCCTGGACCGCCGGTGCGACCTTGCGGTTCACAGCCTGAAGGACGTCCCGACCAAACTCCCGGACGGGCTGACGCTGGCGGCCTTCCCCGAACGCGAGGATCCCCGCGACGTGCTCGTGATGCCGTCCGGCAGCGGGGCGGGGAGCAAGCCCGCCGATCAGGCCGACCCCGGGGACCCTGTCAGGAATGCCGGGCCGCAGCCTGCCGGGAAGCTGCTTGCCGCGCTCTTGCCCGGTGCGCGCATCGGCACCGCTTCGCTGCGCCGGTCGGTGCAGTTGCGCCTGATCCGCTCCGATATCCGGACTCTGGCCGTCCGTGGCAACGTGGAAACCCGCTTGAGACGGCTGGACGAAGGGCTCTACGACGCGCTGGCTCTGGCGGCTGCGGGGCTGGCGCGGTTGGGGCTGAGCGGCCGGCTGAGCGGGTGGTTTGAGCCGGATCAACTGGTGCCGGCCCCGGGCCAGGGGATCCTTGCGATCGAGTGCCGGGCGGACGACACTCGGGTACTTGAGTGGCTGGCTCCCATCGACCGCGCCGAAGTGCGCGCCGAGGCCGCAGCGGAGCGGTCGTTCATGGCGCGTACGGAGGCGGGGTGCCGCTGGCCGGTGGGCGCCCGGGCGCGCCTTGAGGGTTCGACGCTTGAACTCATTGGGTTTGTGGCGCTTCCCGAGGGGGCCGGCGGGGCGAACGCGGCCCGGTGGCTTGCTGCCCGGGGGCGCTGCCGCCTCGAGTTGTCCGGCCGGACGCCCGGCGAGTGGGTGGACGAGGCCCGCCGGGCCGGAGAGGCGCTCGCGGAGCAGCTGCTCGACCGCATACGGGCCGGGGAGGGCGCTGCAGTTGAAGCCGATGGCGGGGTGTAGGGTGCTGATCACCCGGCCGGCGCACCAGGCCGGCTCTACCGTCGCGGCCCTGGAGCAGGCCGGGGCCGACGTGGTGCTTATGCCGCTCATCCGCATCGATCCGCCCGGCGACCCGGAGCCCCTGCGGCAGGCGGCGAGGCGGGTGTGGGCGGGGGAGTTCGACTGGGTCGTGGTGACCAGCGCCAACGGCGCCGAGGCTCTCGCCCGGGCCCTCCGTGAAGCCCGCCAAGAGCCGGCCCCGCCCCACCCGCATGGGGAGGTGCCCGCGCGCCTGTGCGCGGTGGGGCCGGCAACCCGTGAGGCGCTGGAGCGGGAAGGGCTGAGGGTAGCCTGCACGCCTGAGCGCGCGCAGGCAGCCGCGGTGCCGGACGCCCTGGAACGAGCCGGCCCGCTGGCCGGCCGCCGCGTGCTCCTGGCCCTGGGCGACCGCGCCGCATAGGGCCTGGGGTCCGAACTTGCCAGGCGCGGGGCGGCCGCCGAGCGGGTGACGGCCTACTGCACCCGGGACGACCCGGCGGCGGCCCGGCGGGCGGCAGAGCTGGTCTGCGCGGGTGAGGTCGACCTCGTGCTGGCGGCGTCGCCAAGCGCCGTTCAGGCCCTAGCGGGGGCTCTGGCACGGGGCCCGGGGAAGGCGTGGTCGGGCAGCCTGACCGGCCCGCAGGTGTGGTCAATTGCCATCGGGCCGACCACCGCCGGAGCTGCGCGGGCCGCCGGCTGGCGGGTGTTCGAGGCTGCCTCTCCCAATGCTGAGGCCCTGGCCGCCGCCTGCGCGCAGGCCTGGCAGCAGAAGCGCAAAGCAGCGGAAGGCGAAGGGGGTTCACGTGCCAGTGGCGCGCGTTGACGTGAAGGGGTTGGAGGCTATGCTGGATGCCGGGCCGGCGAGGCCGCGCCGCCTGCGCCGCACCCTGGCCCTGCGGTCGATGGTGCGGGAGACCCGCCTTTCCGGCGAGCAGTTCATCTACCCCATCTTCGTGCAGCCGGCGGGGGTCGAGCCGCGGCCGGTCGAGTCCATGCCCGGCGTCGTCCGCTGGCCGGTGGACCGGGTCGAGGAGCCGGCGACGGAGGCGCTCGAGGCGGGGGTTCGCGCGGTGCTCCTGTTCGGCATCCCGGAGGGCAAGGACGCCCGGGGTAGCGGCGCCGACGACCCGAACGGCGTGGTGCAGCAGGCCGTGCAGCGACTGAAGGAGCGCCTGCCGGGACTCGTGGTGGTGACGGACGTGTGCCTGTGCGAGTACACGGAGCACGGGCACTGCGGCATCTTGCGGGAACGCCGCGGCGCCGTGGAGGTGGACAACGATGCCACCCTCGAACGCCTCGCCGCCACGGCCGTCTCGCACGCGGCTGCCGGGGCCGACATCGTCGCGCCGAGTGCCATGATGGACAACCAGGTGGCGGCCATCCGGCGGGCGCTGGACGCGGAAGGGTTCGAGGACGTGGCGGTGATGGCCTACTCTGCGAAGTTTGCGTCCGCGTTCTACGGGCCGTTCCGCGAGGCGGCCGGCTCGGCGCCGGCGTTTGGAGACCGGCGGGCCTACCAGATGGATCCACCCAACGCCCGGGAGGCGCTGCACGAGGTGTTCCTCGACGTCCAGCAGGGCGCCGACATCGTCATGGTCAAGCCGGCGCTCGCCTACCTGGACGTGGTGAAGCGAGTGAGGGAGGCCGTGCAACTTCCGGTGGCGGCTTACAACGTGAGCGGCGAGTTCGCCATGGTCGAGGCGGCTGCGGCAAGGGGCTGGATCGACCGGCGTGCGGTGGTTCTGGAGATCCTGACCGCCCTGGCCCGGGCCGGGGCTGACCTGATCATCACCTACCACGCTGTGGAGGCGGCGAGGTGGCTGCGAGAGTAGGCCCGAGCGGCCACAAGGGGGAGGGGCGGCGCCGGTGGCGGACTGGTTCGAACGGGCGCAGCGCGTGATGCCGGGCGGGGTCAACAGCCCGGTGCGGGCGTTCCGGGCGGTCGGCGGGACGCCGGTTTTCGTGGAGCGGGCCGAGGGGCCGTACGTGTACGGGGCCGACGGGCGCCGCTACATCGACCTCGTCCAGTCGTGGGGCGCCATCATCCTGGGCCACGCTCACCCCGCGGTGGTGGAGGCCTTGCGGAAGGCGGCGGCGAACGGCACGAGTTTCGGCATGCCCACGACGCAGGAGGTGGAGCTGGCCGAACTCATCGCTTCGGCCGTGCCGTCCGTGGAGATGGTGCGCCTGGTCAACTCCGGCACGGAGGCGGTCATGAGCGCCGTGCGGCTCGCCAGGGCGTACACCGGGCGGCGGTACGTGGTGAAATTCGAGGGGTGCTACCACGGGCACTCGGACGGGATGCTGGTGAAGGCGGGTTCCGGGGCGGCGGTGTACGGGACGGCGGGCAGCGGCGGGCCCGCTCACGAATACGGTGCGGCTCCCTCGGCCCCGGCGGCTCCGGGCGTGAGCCCGGGCGCCGCATCGGAGACGCTCCTCGCCCGCTACAACCACCCGGAGGACGTCGAGGCGGTGTTCGACCGGTGGGGGCAGGAGATCGCGGCGGTCATCGTCGAGCCGGTAGCCGGCAACATGGGTGTCGTGCTGCCCCAACCCGGCTTTCTGGAAGCCCTGCGCGCCATCACCCGGCGCCACGGGGCCCTGCTCATCTTCGACGAGGTGATCACGGGGTTCCGGGTGGGCTGGAGCGGCGCCCAGGGGCGGTTTGGCGTCACGCCCGACCTGACGTGTTTTGGCAAGGTCATCGGCGGCGGGCTGCCCGTGGGGGCGTACGGCGGGCCGCGGGCGCTGATGGAGATGGTGGCGCCGGCAGGGCCGGTTTATCAGGCGGGAACGCTGGCCGGCAACCCCGTCGCGGTCGCCGCAGGGCTGGCAACGCTCCAACTCCTCCAACGCCCGGGGACGTACGAGCGCCTGGAAGCGCTGGCCAGGAGGCTGGCGGAGGGGCTGCGGCAGGCAGCCCGGGAGGCCGGCGCGAAGCTCGCGCTGACCCAGATCGGCGGCATGGTGGGGCTTTCGTTCAGGGGTTCGGCGCCGCGGGATTTCGACGAGGCAAAGCAGCCCGACCCGGCTGTGTACGCGGGGTTCTTTCACGCCATGCTGCGGCGCGGCGTCCACCTGGCGCCGGCCATGCTGGAGGCCGCCTTCGTGGGCCTGGCCCATGAGGAAGGCGTCATCGACCAGGTCGTGCAGGCTGCTCGAGAGGCGCTGGGCCAACTCT
>JBFMCJ010000220.1 GCA_040754675.1 Bacillota bacterium | reverse complement strand
GGTCTTGGCCCGGGTCGGCCTCCACTCGCTTGTCTCAATGGGTAGACAGAAGGCCTCGCCCTGAAACGACAGCAAATGGCTTCATAACGGCAAATCGGGGGACTTCAAGTTGAGCAACTTCGGTTTAAAGGTAGAGAGAGAAAACGTCCAGGGAGCCCTGAGCCGCCTCGCCGAGGAGCTTCAGGCGCTGACCGCCGAACTGGTGCGGGCGCAGGCCGAGCGCCAGGAGCTGACCTGGCAAGTCGATACGGCTCGCCGCAACTACGAGACGGCCGTCTCCCAGTATGAAGCCCAGAGGATGGTGCTCGCCGGGCGCCTGGGGGCGTCGACCCTGACGCTGGTACGTCCGGCGGAGGCTCCGACGGCCCCGGCTCGGCCCAGGACGCTGCTCAACACGGTTGTGGCGGGCTTTCTGGGCCTGATGGTGAGCATATTCGGGGTGTTCTTTGCGGAGTTCTGGAGGCAGCCTGTCCGGGCTGAAGTGGGACGGACCCTGGGTGTTACAGCGCACGGATCCTGAGCCCACGCCGAAGGGACCCCCAAATCCCCCCAAGGCCTCGCTTTGGGACCTCCTGCCAGGATGTGCTCAGATTCGGCAGGGACGGCGGCACGTGGGCCCGAGTGCACCCGTCGGGCCGCACGCCGAGCCTGTGGACGGTAAAACCGCCGATGCGGCGGTGTAGTGTTGTCGGCCCGGACGACGTGCAGGGTTCAGCGACCTCAACGCGGGGCCGGATGCTGCGGTCAGCTCCAGGGTAGGGCCCCGCTGAGTGGCACGAACCGTGCTCGTCGAATTCATGGCAGGACCAGGCCGGGCTTGCCCTGTGTTACCGTCACCCTTCGCTTGACCGACGCCCTTCTCACCGGCCCCAGCAAGAACCCCGCCCCGATCCGCACCAGGGCCGCCAGCACCACCGCGTAGATAGCGAGCTTCCACGCCGGCGATACCCTTTCCCGATCAAAGACGTTCTGTGGATCATCGTCGCCACGCCAAAAACCCGCATCAGCGCCAGTTCGCCGAACCCATGCTCACCACCGCCACCATTTCACCAACCTCGTCACGCTCGATGCCCACTATGCGCAGGTTGCGTGATGCGGGCCGCAGCAGCGGCCGCCGCCCGGCAGGAGCGCCTGAGGGACTCCCCCTTCCTTCGGCAGCCGGCCAACCTCCGCCTGCGCGATGGAGGGGAAGGAGCAGTCGCCCCTCCCCCTCCCGCGCAGCCAGCGCTTCTTCGGCGCCACTGCTTTCCCCGGTGCCCCATGAGCGGCGTTTCCATGACGCCAACCGCGGCTACCAGCTACCGCCGCCACTCGGCGACCCCGACCCAGTTCCCTGCTCTACACCACCCGTGGACCCCTGGTCACCCTTGTCGTGGGGGCCTGTTGGTGTCCCGGGTTCCGAGCCACCACCACTTGCTGGTTGCTCCCACTGACCCGGCCCCGAGCTCTCCCCGGTACCCATTTCAGCACTCGCTTTGCGGGCTGTTTCGACTGCCTCCGTAGCTTTATCCACCACAGCCTCGGCCAGCTCTTTGCCGCGAACTCCCTCCGCCAGCAGCTCCTCCACCAGATTGCTGATCTCTTCGCCCGAAACTTTCTGCATGGTAAAGGCTTGACCCAGAGCCCTGACGGCCTCCGCGTCGTCCAGTACCTGTAGAACTATCTCCGCAGTCCGTTCCAGCTGCTCCCGGTCGTGGAGACGGCTCACCTTGTCGAGACCGAAAGCGATGCGCGCCAGGTCGGGCCCGGCCAGCCTGCCCTTCGTTGCAGCTTCGATCAACGTCTTCACGGTCTCCGGATCCAGCCCCTCTGCCATGGCTCGCACCAGTCCGGTCACGAGCTGGCGGAACTCGTCGGAGGAAGTTCCACGGGCCGAGAGCCTGACCGCTTCGACCACAAGATCGACAGGAACGTCAATATCCCCGTAGGCCTTCTGGAGTTCTCGGATGGCAGACTGAACAGCATTACGCTTGGCCAGCCGGTCAAAAAAACCCAACCGGGCGTCATCGACCTGAGCCAGCAACTTCTCTTGCACGACACTCCAATCGGCCGCCAGCACTGCACTGCTGGCTACCATGCCCAACACAATTGCCACCAGGGCGGCCAACACTACCCTCCTGATTCGAGCACCACCATCTCTGGCCAGCCTACCGGCGCAAGCCGGCAGGCCACGACGTTGTTGTGTAACGTTGCTGGCCATTAGAAATCTCCCCTCTTCTTTCGTGGAACCCTCTTTCCGCCCGCAACCCTGCGGTTTCTCGGGCTTTTCGTTCGGCATCACTGGAGGTTGGATTTAGTGGCAAACATCACACAACGAAAAAAGTGGTTATTCTCTGTTTTTTACGTGGGTAACTGACACTTAAAGCGGATTTCAAAAGAATCGCCCTGACTTTGAGTCTCCCAAAGGGTTTCAAACCCGGGATGGGAGGTCAGGGGGTGCCTGGAACGGTCCGAAGAATCTCCTTTCGAGGGCACTTTGAGGGGCGCTGGCAGACTGCGGACGACGGCCAGCGGCGCGCGCTTGCCCTCTTCGCTCGGGCGGTTCGACCAAAGGCGGGAGGGCTGTCGCTCCACGATAGCGATGTTCCGTGGGATGAGGTCCACGTGGCCGCGTTCGGCACTCGTCCGGAAAGTGACGTCCCGGCCATTATCCGGTGGTGGGGGATCAACCAGCTGGAGTGGAGGTCGAGAGCAGGGCACCGTTACTACCAGTATGCCTGGCGCCGGTATGACACAGCGCGGCTGCTGCAATGGGCGCGGGATTGGAGACCGTTCCCCGATCCGCAGGCGTGGGTTCATGAGCTCGTAGGACCCGCCTTTGAGCGCGGTCGAGTTCGTGGCGGATAGAGGGAATCAGCGATCGGCTTCTGGCCTCCACGAGCACCGCAAGGAGCCCGTTACTACTTGACACTGACTTCGTCTATGCCCGTGGTCGCGCTTCGTGGGCCGGCTGGTCATGATCATCGGCGGGATCACGAGCCGCTGGGAATCCATGGACGGCCAAATCTGCGCGAATCGAATGAAACACCTTGGTTGCCAGTTCAAGGGCGCGCGCAGCTTGCACAACGGTGGGCTCGGACCATTCGCCGGGGTAGCGCGCTGCAATGGCCCAAGCAGTAAGCTCTGTCAGGTCGGGAAACCTCTCCCTGGTTGCCCACCCGTCCGGCAGCAGCCTGCATAGGATGTCAAGGTCGTGAGTTCTTGGGAAGTCCACGCCGCAGAACACGAGGGCGGCCTTCAGTGCCTTCTCAACCGCCTGTTGTGCTAGCCAACACACTTCGCGACGGGCAAGAGACGGGTTTTGCTCCACGGCTTGCGCCGTGAGCAAATCCTCCTGCGCATAGCGGAGCCACCGCACCGCTTCCTGTCGCTGCTCAGCCTCCAGCTCGCTCATAGACGACCTTTCCGTGACGAATGGCTTCCCGTAGCACCGAGCCGACCACGTGTCCTCGTCGTTTGACCTCTTCCGGATCGGTTGGCACGACGTCAACCGGTATTCCGAGGCCCCGCAACTCCCTCAACATCTCCACCGTTGCCATGTATTTGTCGTGTAACTCCGGCAGTACGACCAGAAGGTCGATATCACTGTCGCGCTCGGCCGTCCCCCGTGCCCTCGAGCCGAAGAGGATGATCCGCAACGGTGCGAAGCGTTCCACGAGTCGCCGAACCGCGTCGGCGACCAGCACGTCGTCGTTCAGGTCGACCAGTTGATCCGCCACAGTGCATCCCAACTTCCCCGCGAACCGAGCCCCACTTTTTGTGTACCACAAATGCACCACGGATGCCACAGATACAGGGGCTTGCCGGCGCACCCGCCCGCCCGCCGGTTGAAGGTTCACGCCGGCCGCGTCGTACGGCAGCACCTGGCGTGCACGCAGTTGGTCAATGACCGCCTGCGTACGGCCACTCAGGTCGGTTCTTCGTCGAGCAAGCCGGCGGCACGCCGTGCGTGCTGATGCGTTCGAACCCTCGGTCACCGTCGTCAGCCGCAGGCCGGTACCGCCCTTGATGTACAGGCTCGTAGGCCTGCACGAGCCGGTGTACCACTTCCGCCAGAACCGGATCACTGAGGTTATCGTCGACTGTCTGCATGACCACTACACTACCTGTCGCTCCGGCCACCCGTCCCTGCCCCATTGTGGCGCCAAGAGGCCTTGCCGGTCAACCGTTCGCCCCGCCTCGAAAAAGGAGCGGCAGATGGCACCGGCTGGCTACGGTAGCTCCCCGTCAGCGGCGGTCCGGACGGAGGTCGCTTGGGCTGTGGAGATCTTCCCGCCCCGCCCGAACGCCGCGGTCCGAAGGCGCCTGGCCAGATCGGTGCTTCCCAGAGGAGGTCGAGGCGGGGGATCAGGGCGCCGGGGCGCAGGTCATGATGGGCTCCGACCCGTTCGGCGATGGCGTCGTCCGGGATGACGCCGGTGCCGAACGTTCTCCACCCGCACCGACACTGGGCGGGCGAACAACTCCTCCGGGACATGGTCCGGGAGGTCCCGACACGGGAGATGGCTGTGGCCAGCGTGCGGCTACCAACCGACGTCCTGGAGCGGATCCGGCGTGCGGCCGAGCGTGAGCATGTCCCCTACACGGTCCTGATCCGGTGGATCCTGAGCCGGCCTGTGAGGCAATGGCCGGACGAGAACCCAACCCCGCACTGAGCGGCGACGTCCTCGGTGCCGGTGGCCACCGCAGCCACCATGCAACTCGTGTTGCCGGCCGGCCCTCGCGGGCGCCCGGGACCCGGCGCTGCTTCAACAGATGGATGCGGTACGTATGGCGGGTGTGGCATGCGCTGCAACTGGAAGACCCTCTGGAGCCGTTCCGGATGAAGGTGATCGAGTTCCCGTGCGACCCGGGTGAGTTTGGGTGGCTGGCGGGCGGGCGCCTTGCAGAGGGGGGCCGCATCCATGGGTGAACGGGTCAGGCTGGCGGACGGGGCTCGGATTTTCCGAAGCAAGAACGCAGGGCCCTTCCGCACCACCATCGACGTCTTCTATCGGGACCCCGAGCGCTACCGGGCCATCAAGGAGTCCGGGCAGCTGACGAAGGCCGCGGTAGCCCGGCAGTTGAAAGTGCCCGAGAGCGCGGTGGAAGGGATCTTTTTCTCAGACCAAACGCTCGGCATCAAGATCACCGTCTTCAAACATCCCCGCATGGCGTCCGGGGACGTGCGGTGTGCGGACACCTTCGGCGCGCAGCAGTACGTGCCGTTGAAAGAGATGACGCTGGAGCTGCGCCAGTTGTAGCCGGTGCTTGGGGCTGCGCAGCTTCCCGCGGCGCCGGCCTCCGGTCCACTCAAAGCGGCCCGACTTCCCGCCGGGGAGCCCGAGCGCACCGGGACGGGGCGCCTGTCCCGGGGTGCACGACGGCCGGCGGCGCTGGCCGCCAGGCCAGTATGGATCCGTCGCAGCGTCCCCCGCCGTAGGAGCCTCCGGGGGAGGCGGCGTAATCCGGTTGCATAAGGCCGCCGGCGGGCAAGCGGGCGGCCGATATGTAAGGACCTGGAAGGAGCAGCTTGGATGAGAAAGGCGCGCTACGACGGCTATCAATCGTACCAGTACCTCGAGCCCGGCGCCGATTACCGGCCGTTCCGCCTGGCCAAACAACTGGGCCGGGTGGCACCGTACGACCTGGGGCTTGCTGAGGACGAACAGGCGCGACTCGAGCGGATCATCCAGCAGTACCCGGTCATCTCGCTGCACGACCACCTTTTCGTCGCACCCGAGGATGTCACCCAGATCTTCGAGTACCGCCGCGAGGGGCGAGACTTCACCGGTTACGAAGCGTTGGCGGTCTCGGGCCTCGACGCGGTTTTCGAGAACTTCATGGACGGCACGGCGCTTATCACCTCGAAGGCCGGTTGGAAGTGGGACGACGTCATATGGGACATCGGCATGCGTTACAGTGACTGGGCGCACCAGGATTTCCTGATCCGTGCCGAGCGCGTCGACGACATCTTCCGGGCCAAGACCAACGGTCAGATCGCCGTCATCCCCTCACTCGAGGCCGCAACCCCCATCGAAAACGAGCTCGACCGCATCGACATCCTCTACGGGCTCGGGATCCGCTGCATGGGGATTGCCTACTCGGAGGCCAACGCCCTTGGCTCCGGCCTCAAGGAGGCGCGGGACGGCGGACTGACCGCCTTCGGACGTCAGGCGGTACGCCGCATGAACCTCCTTGGCATGGCCATCGACGTCTCCCATTGCGGCGACCGCACCTCCCTCGACGTCATCGAAGCGAGCGACAAGCCGGTCTTCATCACCCATGCCGGAGCGCGCGCCCTGTGGAACTCCAACCGTCTCAAGCCCGACGAGGTGCTCAGGGCGTGCGCCGAGAAGGGCGGCGTGATCGGGATCGAGGCCGCACCCCACACCACCATCACCCGCGCCCACCCGCGGCACAGCCTCGAGTCGGTGATGGAGCACTTCGAGTACTGCGTCGAGCTGGTCGGGATCGACCACGTCGCGTTTGGGCCGGATACGCTGTTTGGGGATCACGTGGGGCTGCACCGGGCGTTCGCATCGCAGCTCTCCATCTCGGCGGCGCACGGCATCGAGCCTTTCCCCCAGGTCGAATACGTGGCGGGCATCGAGAACCCGGCCGAAGCCTTCCCCAACATCATCGGGTGGCTGATCAAGCACGGGTACTCCGACGAGGACATTGCCGCGGCGGTGGGAGGCAACATCCTACGGGTCCTCCGCCAGGTCTGGGCGTGACCCGACCTGGCGCTTCGCCGGGGCACCCCCTGAGGCCACGGGCAAGGGCAGGCTGCCCTGCAGCCTGCCACCCTGCCAGGGGGGGACGCCTGCCGGCCCCGGTCAGCGG
>JBFMCJ010000219.1 GCA_040754675.1 Bacillota bacterium | reverse complement strand
TACTCGCCAAACCGCCGCAGGGGTGACGCAAAAAACAGGAGCAGGGGCACGAACCCGGCTGCATAGCCGGTTCCAAACCACATGCCATCGAGCCCCCAGGCATAGACGGCCCCGGCCACCCCCAAAAACGAAGCCGCGCTGAAGTAGTCCCCGCAGATGGCCGAGGCGTTGGTGAAAAAGCCGATGGTGCGCCCCGCCAGGTAGAACTCAAGGGTGGTGCGGGTAAAACGCCGGGCGTACCAGGAGACGGCGACGCTGAACAGCACCACCGATGCCGTTATGGCCACGGCAAAAGCGGGACCGGTCATGGCCACCTGCGCCAGAGTCCCCGCCGGGCCGCCCAGGCCAGCAGCCGCCACCCGCGGGGTGGGCCGGCGATCCGACGGGCGTAATAGCGGGCAAAGCGCCGTCCCAGCACGGATTCTTCGAGCCGGTTGGCCTCCACGGCATAACCAAGCCCGATGACGATGCAGAAAGCCGGGTAGAGGAAGAGGATGGAAAGCTCCGCGAGGGTAAAGCCGCCGAGGACGGGGACGTCGGTCCAAAAGCGCCAGAACGTATGGAGAAGGGGCATGGTGACGGTCACGGCAAAGAAGATGGCGCCGTAGCGCAAGCTGAGCCGTCGCTGGGCGCGGAAGACCGCTTCCACCTCCTCGGGGGTGTCAAACTCCAGCTCGTCCCAGGCCTCCCAGTCGGGACCCTCCAGGGGGTCCCGCAGGGGTGGGCCCTCCCGGCCGTCCAGCAGTGGTGCCGGGCTCATGACGCTGATGTCCCACGCTGCCTGAAAGCGAAGTCTTAGAGAAAAGATACGATAATCAGTGCCAACCGCCCTTCCCGGCGGCGGGCAGGGCGATAAGGCGGGAGTAGTCGTCCCGGGAGAGCAAGGTCGGCGGAGCTCCTCCCGACCGGATCGATTCGATGCGCTCCGGTCGCATCCCCCGTCAGTGCATGCCTGCCGTGCCGGCGGCGCGCACCCGGCGCTCCATGGCGGCGAACGAGCGGATGCCCACCAGCACGAAGGCGGCCGCCGAAGCGAGCAGGATGGCCACCGCGATGGGTACCGCCACCAGCGGGCGGGTGCCCAACACCAACACCCGCATGAGGTCGATCCCGTAGGTGACCGGCAGGGCAAGCCCAATCACCATGAGGGCTCGCGGCAGCGCCGTCACGGGGAAGTTGACCCCACACAGCACCTGCACCAGGAAGCTGCCCACGTCGGTCAGGAAGTTGGCTTCCCGGGCGAACAGCACGATGGCCGCGTACGCAAACCCGAATCCGTAGAGCGCCACGACGGTCGGAATGAGAACGAGCAGGGCAGGCCCCAGCGGGCCTCCTGCGGTGAAGCCGAACAAGAAGTGCGCCATGGTCAGCACCGAGACGGTGTTGAGGCCGGTGATCAGCACCCCGAACAGGCTGCGTCCCACGAGCAGCCACAGCCTGGAGTTGGGGGTCAGCCAGACCGCCTCGAGCGTCCCCTCGTCCATCTGCTGCTTCACCGCGAAGCCAAGCCCCCAGAACACCGCGCTGATGTAGCTGCCCACGATGCCCCCGAGCAGGACGAAGGAAAGGAAGTTGGACGTCCCCGTCGTCGTCTCGAACCCCGGCAAGCGCCCGCCGCTCGTGAAGCTCATCCCGAGGAAGTACACGGGCGCAAGCCACATGACGGGCTCCACCAAGCGCATCACGGCGTTCATCGGGTAGCGCAGGAAGACAAGCCACTCCCGCCTGACGGTGGCGAAGAGCACCCGCATGGCCGTCCCGATGATCCACACCTCCTCGGTAGTGGGCGAAGTTCCTCAGTAGTGGGCGAGGCTACCCGTACGCCGGGCCGTGCGCTCGACCGTTCGAAACACCCAGAACCCCAGCGCCACGAAGCCCGCGCCGAAGCATACGAGCGCCAGCGCATCGCCCTTTACCTGCTCCCACGTCCACCCGGCGAGCGCCACGCCGCGCAGGCTGCGGATGGCATACGTTAGGGGAAAGGCTTTGCTCACCGCCTGCATCCATCCCGGCATCACCTCGATGGGGAAGGTGATACCGGCGAAGACCGTGAACAGCCCCCGCACGAAGAACACCATCGCATCCGTCTCCCTCACCCGCAGCACGAGGCTTGCGAACACTACGCCGAGCCCCGTCACGGCAACTACCGACAGCACCAAGAGCAGCGCGATGAGGTCGAGGCTCCCCCGCACGTGGAAGCCGTACAACAGCCGCAGCTCAACCAGGGTGACCACCATCAGCGCCAGCGACTGGACCACTTGCACGGCTCCGGCGCCGGCGAGCAGCCACATCCGGGAAGCAGGCGAGACCCAGCTCGCCTCAAGCGTCCCCCGCCACTGCTCCTGCCGCAGGTGGGAGCCGAGCATCCACAGGGCGGTGTTGAGCACCATCCAGAGGGTGGTGCCGAGCAGGACGTAGCCCACGTAGTCCCCGGTGCCGGCGACGGCCTGGAAGGTGGCGATACCCTCGCCGGCCGGCCCCGCCAGCGCCCGCCCGAAGAAGACGTAGGCGGCCGGAAAGAGCACGGGCCAGACCAGAAGCCCCACCGACCACGTCGGGTAGCGGAGCATGATGAGGAGTTCCTTGCGGGCGACCGCCCAGGCGGCGCGCATTCGCCGTTCCACCCCTCAATCGCGAAGGGCGCGGCCCGTCATGGCGATGAACACGTCCTCGAGCGTCGGTTCCTTCACGGAGAAGTTGAGCAGCTGCAGCCCTTCGGCAAACACGGCGTGGACGACGTCGGCTGTGTCCCGCCGGCCGTCCGGGAGCGTGAGGGTGAGCGAGGTGGCCGACCCGCCGGGCTCCTGGTGCACGTCGACCACGTGGAGGTCCGGCAGGTGCCGCCTCAACCGCTCCAGGTGCCCGTCGGCGCCGGCCAGTCCCAGCCGGAACAGGCGCTGTCCGGGCAGGCGGCGCTTGAGGGCTTCGGGCGTGTCGCAGGCGACGATGCGGCCGTGGTTGATGATGGCCACCCGGTCGCACAGGAAGTCGCCTTCGTCCATGTAATGGGTGGTGAGGAGGATGGCCCGGCCCTCGGCCTTGAGCTCCAGGACGAGTTCCCGCAGAGTCCGGGCCGCCTGCGGGTCAAGCCCCAGAGTCGGCTCGTCGAGCAAGAGAGCCGGCGGGTCGTGGAGCAGAGCTCGGGCCAGGGAGAGGCGCTGCCGCATGCCCGTCGAGTAGCGTTCGACCAGCTCATCGGCGCGCTCCGACAGGCCGAGCCGGTCGAGCACCGCGCGGATGCGGCCAGGGATCGCGCGGGCCGGTACGTGGTAGAGGGTCGCAAAATACTCGAGGTTTTCCCGGCCAGTGAGTTTCCAGTAGAGGTGGCGTTCGCCGGCCATCACCACGCCGAGGCAGGCGCGGGCGGCAGCGGGATCGGTGCGAACGTCGTGGCCGCAGATGGAGGCCGTCCCGCTGGTGGGCTCGATCAGCGTCGACAGGATGCGGATGATGGTGGTCTTGCCGGCGCCGTTAAGCTCCAAGTTGCAATCCGAAAGCCCCTTGGCTGTGGAGCATACTCGCCTGATCCTTACCCTGCCGCAGTATGCGGCACAAAGAAGCATCCGGCACCAGCGCCTGTGGGAGGCGGTCCAGCGAGACGGTGGACCGCAAGATCCGCAGCAAATGCGGGTCGACGGCTGGTATCCCGTGGTGGTGCCGGAGTATGAGCTCTTGGCAGCCCATAGGCGGCCACTTCCGCCCCCGGAAACTAACAGTGAATCGGGGATCCGGCTGTTATAAGAGCTGCCCACCATTGGTCGCACGGAACGGTCTCACGGCGTCGGTGATAACTTCCAGCCACGCCTCCCGTGGGTGGGACGGCTCCTCTAGGTTACCGCAGATAACGCGAGGCGGTCCGCAGGTATATCCCGCGAAGTTCCTGCATAGCAGCGCCCGCCTTGGCCCCCAAGCTCCTCATCGTCGCTTGGTGGATCATGCTCCGGGGCGACCCAGACCGGGCCAGCAAAACAGCGAAACTCGCCCGCAAGCCCCGCCAACTTGCTTGTGGTGCTTGCGCCGAATCCAACGCAGGCGACGAAGGAGGGCTCCCAAGTAACCCACCACGGTCGGGTCTCAAACCGCGACGGAAGCGAAGACCACTCGCCGGAGCGCAAGATACGAACACGCATGCCGGCTTGGCGGCAACCACAAGTGCGAAAAGCGACATCCGGCCACGCTCGCGGGAGGAATGTGGGGCTTTCTGTCGTATATCTACACGACGCACAAGGGAGACGCATGTTTCGCAGTACGAGACGCTTGCGCCCGTGTCATTCAGAGCTGCCGTGCCCTATAGGCGCAATCAAGCGGCCCGGTGTTGCCGATTCGGCAAGTTAGCCGAGAAAGCGTCACGCGGGCGCAGGGACAACCCGGACCGGGTAAGTACGCGTGGCTCCAGCTTGTACCGGGTGCGGGAGATGATCGTCACGATCCAAGACCGACAAGACTAACGGGATAAGAGCCGTGAGCACGCCGCCTGAGGGGGGTATCTGCCAGAATGGCGATAGATGTGTTAGAGATGGCACGGCGGTATAGGAGTCTGTACGCTGCCGCCGTCTACGATGTGCTTGATGAGATGGGTTACCCTGCTCAGTGTCTCTCACTGGCGATCAGGCCCCTCCGGCGCGACATGGTGGTGGCAGGGCCTGCCTTCACGGTCGTGGGGCGGCGGGATCCTCGCGTGGAGGGCGAGTTTAACAACCCTAAGCTGGAAGATTTCCGCATGCTGGAGGCCATCACCGCCGGGTCCGTCATCGTGGTCAATGCCGAATCCGGGAACCCGGTCGGCCACTGGGGCGATCTGATGAGCGCCGCGGCTCGCGCCCGTGGCGCCGTCGGTATCGTCATCGACGGTGGAATAAGAGACAGCCGGATCCTACTGGAAATGGAAGACTGGCCAGTCTTCGTCAGGTATACGTCTCCCATCGAGTCGGACAAGCGGTGGAGGGTCGAGGATTTCCAGACTCCCATCGCCATGAGTGGCAGCCTCACCTCGCAAGTGCGGGTCAATCCAGGCGACTGGATATTCGGCGATGCGGACGGAGTCATTGTCATGCCGGCCCATTTGGCGGAAGAGGTGCTGGTGAAGGCTGAAGCTATCAAACAGATGGAGGACAAGGTGCGGGGGGAGCTGTCCACGGGCGCTCGGGTGAAAGAGGTCTTCGACCGCTACAAGCGCCTCTAGTTGCGGCGGCCCTGAGGAATGGTATGGTGGAAGGAGGTGCATGGGCGCAGGGCACGGGCCGTAATGCAGCGGGATTCGACTTGTGTGGTGGAGGTGCCGGCCCAAGAATCAAGGAAGGGAGTGGCAGGGGTGAGGACGCGAGTAGCTGTGCTCCTTGTAGCCGCTGCGATCGGGGCTGTGTGGTCCTGTTCGGCAGCTGCGGCAGTCAAACAGATTACGTGGTGGGCGGGCGCGTGGAACCAGGACGTCGCGCGCGCTATCGTCGAAGAGTTTAACCGTACTCATTCCGACATCCGGGTTCAGGTAGAGTTCTTCCCGTGGGAGGGCATGTTCGAGAAGTACCTGGTCTCTCTCGTGACGGGCAACGCACCCGACGTCATGAACGTGGCTGTGGACTGGAATGTTCCGTTCGCCTCGACAGGGAGGTTGCTCGCTCTCGACGAGTACATCGCTCGGGATCTCGACGAAAAGGACTTCCTACCCAACACCTGGATCAAGGCGACCTTCGAGGGTAAGCGCTTCGGAGTCCCGTACCGGACCGAGACAGCCGCGCTGTTGTACGACAAAGCGGCCTTCCGCGCCGCAGGGTTGGACCCGAACAGAGGCCCGGCCACGTGGCAAGAGCTTGCGACTTACGCGAGGCGCCTCACTTCGGCAGGGCGTTACGGCTACGGCTATCCCGGAAAAGAGCCGAACAACGTCACCATGAACCTCATCACCCTCATGTGGTGCTCGGGCGGCGACTTCGTCTCCAAGGACCTCACGCGGGCGACGGTGTCCGAACCCAAGGCGCTGCGCGCTGCAGAGTTCCTGTCGCAGCTTTACTTCGACGGCGTGGTGCCGTCGAGCACTCTCGAGAACACAGGGGACGACGTGCGCCGTCTGATGGCCAACAACCGGGTAGCCATGACGTTGACCGGCTCCTACGACATTGATCCCATCAAAGCGGCCAATCCACGCGCCGAGCTCGGCAGTGCACTGGTCCCGGAGTGGGAGACCCGAGCGTCTCTCCTCGCCGGGTGGAACGTGGTGATCACGAAGCAGAGCAAACGCCCGGACGCCGCGTGGGAATTCGTGAAGTTCTTCGTGATGCCCGAGAACATGGCTCGGTATACGATGACGTTCCCCACGCGGTACTCCGCGGCAGGCTTCCCGCGCTTCCAGGACCCGCTGCTGCGACCGTTCCTCGAGCAAACCCGCTACGCTCGACCCTTGCCGAACATCCCGCAGCTTCAGCAACTGCGCCAAATCATGTACGAGGAGTTCCAGCAAGTCCTGCTGCGCCGCAAGAGCGCCCGGGACGCCATGGAGTCTGCGGAGGTGCGGATGAACGAAGTCCTCGCGCGCTGACGCAGCACCCGGCGGGGGGCGCGGTTCAGCCGGGCACCTCCGTCACGGGGTGCCTGGCCTCTCCCGAGGCCTGCAGGGAACGTTCCGACGTCGGCGCGCGGTCACGGCGTGTTCGCAAAGCAGACTATGGGTGGTGCGAGCGGGTCCATGCGCCAAGCACGTCTCGGGCTTGCCTTTGTGATGCCAGCCGCGGCAACACTGCTCGCCTGGGTGTTCTACCCGCTCGTGAACGCGTGGGTCCTGGCGTTCCACCAGACGGATTGGCTCTCTCCCAACCTGAGATTCGTCGGTTTCGGCA
>JBFMCJ010000218.1 GCA_040754675.1 Bacillota bacterium | reverse complement strand
GGGATCCGACCGTTCCGCCTTTTTTCTAGCGGGCGCCGTCCCGGGCCCCGGCCGTAAGGGCCGAGGCTGCCTGGTCCAAAACGGCCTGCGGAGTGCCGAAGACCGCCAGCGCCAGCATGTCCGACACGGGCACCCTGCCGCCAAGGCCAAACCCCAGGCGCATGCGCTTCTCCCCGCCGCCCCCCCTCGCCATCCCCCTCAGACAGGCCACACCACGAACATCAACACGTCCCACACCGCGTGGGAGACGATGAGAGCCCACGGGCGGCGCGCCTTCCACCACATCAGCCCCCAGAACGCCCCGGCCACCAGCGCCGCGAGCACCAGCACGGGATTGCGGGTGAGCACGTGGATGCCCCCGTAGATGGTTGTGGCGACGGCCCACCCGGCCCCCGGCCCGAGCCACCCGCTCAGGCGCTCCTGGACAAACAGCCGCCAGAAGAGTTCCTCGCCGGGTCCGATGATCACCAGCAGGGCTGCGACAACAACGGCGAGCGGGACAGACGTGTCAAGGGTGTACACGGCCCCGATATAACCGGCCGACCCCGGCCACAGGCTGCGCAGCACCCAGCCGCCCACGTGGAAGACCGCCGCCAGCACCAGCGCCGACCCCGCGCCCCACGCCAGGTCGAGCCAGTTCAGCCGGCAGCAACTGGGGCCCCACACCTGCTCGCTCCGGCGAGATGCGGCGAGCGCGAACGTTCCCAAAATGCCGGTCGCCAGCGCCATCGAGGCCCAGAAGCCGATGGGGTGCCAGATGAAGACGAACGCCCACAGCAAAAGGGCACCGCCGAGCGCGGGGGCCAGCGTCATTCGAACACCCTCTCGACGAGCCCGGCTGCCACGATACCAGCCGCCAGCAGCAAGCCGAATTGCAGGTGGACCTTCGCCGACGCGATGTCAAGCCACGTGATGGCTTCAGGCTGGCCTCGCGCCCCGGCCAGCGCTCGCCGGCAGTTGCGGACGGCGGCTGGTGCCGTCAGGAAGGTCACCAGGGTCGGCCACGGCAGCGCGCCTGTCGCCGCCAGGAGCAGGAGTGACCCGTACGCACCTGCCACCATGCCCACATAGAGCCACGCGGCCGCGGGCCGCCCGATGACGGAGGTTAGCGTCCGGAACGGCCCCTTGCTGTCGTCCTCCAGGTCCCGCAGTTCGTTCGCGTGCAGGATGGAAGCGACCAGAAACCCCACCGGCACCCCCGCCAGCACGGCCCGGCTCGAAACCGGCCCGGCCGAGGCCACGTACGCACCCAGCACCATGAGGGGCCCCATCAGAACAAAGACGCCGGGCACGCCGAGGGCCCGGTACTTGAAGTGCACAGGGGGCGCGGTGTAAAAGTAGCCCGAGACGATGCCAACCGCCCCGATGACGAGCATAGGAGCGCCCCGCACCCACGCCAGCAATGCCCCGAGCAGTGCCGCAAGCCCGAACGCCAGCCCTGCCCCCCGAAGGCCGGTCGCGGGGCTGATCCTCCCCTGAACCACCACGTGGCTGGCTCTGGGCGAGTCGAGCCGGTCGACCCCGTTGGCCACATCGTAGACCTCGTTGACCAGGTTGGTGCCAATCTGCACCAGCACGCCCGCCAGCAGGGAAGCCACGAAGGCCCAGCCCAGCAGCTTCTGCTCCTGCCAGGCCAGCGCTCCGCCCGCCAGAACCGGGATCAGAGACGCCGTCAGGGAAAACGGCCGGACAAACTCGAGCCAGTCGGCCCACCTGCTGCTCCCCGGCATCGGGGCCCTGCCGGCCGCAGATGGGCCGACCCTCGACGAACTTGCCACGGCGATCTCCACCCTCTGGTCAAACCGCACGTGCGAAACAAACCGACCAGTCGGTTTACGAGCTACGCCGCCTGCCGCCGCGATCCTTCTCGCCCGCCGCATCCTTTCGTCCCGTGGTACAATGCCCGGCAGAGCTACTACAGGCGGGGGGAAGTGCGGTGAGCCTCACGCACCGGCAGCAGAACTCAGTGGATTGGGTGCGCTCGCTGGTCGCCTCTGCGAGGTCGTTTCGCGAGATCTGCCAGGAGGTGGTCGCTCACCTGCGCGCCACCTACCCGCACTACAACTGGGTCGGCGTCTACATGATCGAAGGGTCGGTACTGCGCCTGTGGGCGTGGGACGGCCCTGCCGCCACCCAGCACGTCGAGATCCTGCTTCACTCCGGGATCTGCGGCCTGGCGGCCTCGACCGGCGAGACCGTCAACGTGCCCGACGTCAGTCGCGACCCCCGCTACCTGCAGTGCTTCCTGCAGACACGCTCCGAGCTGGTCGTGCCCATCCGCCGAAACGGCACCGTCTTCGGCGAGATCGACATCGACAGCGACACCCTGGCGGCGTTTGGGTCCCAGGACGAGGCGTTCGTGCAGGCCATCTGCGACGTGCTGGCCGAAAAAGCCGTGGCCGAGCGCCTTCCCGGACGGCCCGTCACCGCCTGAGCCGCCTCGTCTCCCGGCGCGCTGCGCTGCGCACCGGCTTTCTCCGCCCTCTGGCCGGGCCTGCTGCCATCTGCGAGGCCGCCCGTTGCTGTGCGGCCTGGCAGGCGCGAAAGGGCGGCACGCCCCCATGTCGAACCGTTCGCCCGGACCCGCACTGAACGACGGGTTCAACAAGGCGCCGCAGGAGAGTGGGAGACCTTTGGGCGAACGACTTGATGCTTTCCGCAGGTTCCGCACCGAGATGAACGAGAAGATCCTGGCGAGCGACAATCTCCTCATCAAGCGCTTCTTCAACCTCGATACCCAGACCTACCGGCCCGGCGCGCTTCCCGCCAGGGTCAAAGAGATGCTGGGGTTGGCGGCCTCGCTGGTTCTGCGCTGTGACGACTGCATCACGTATCACCTGATCCGGTGCAGGGAAGAGGGCGTGACACGAGAGGAGTTATTCGAGGTCTTCACCGTTGGGCTGGTCGTGGGCGGTTCCATCGTCATCCCGCACCTGCGCCGGGCCGTGGCGACGCTCGACGAACTCGAACAGGAAGCCGACGGGCAGAGCACGCGGGGCACCCGGTAAAGCCCACCTGCATGCCTTCGTCTCGGGCTACCGAGTCCCGTCGTAAAGAACGCAGCGAACCCGGCGGCCGGGCCCCGGCTCCACCATACGGGGAAGCGCCGCCCGGCACTCGGGCCGGGCCAGCGGGCATCGGGGCTCAAACGGACAGCCCGGTGGCAGCGCCGTCAACTCGGGCACGTCCCCCAGCGCTTCGAGCCGCTCCGGCCGCAGGCCCGCTTCCGGCTTCGGCGCGGCCCGCTTCAAGAGTTGCGTGTAAGGGTGGAGCGGGTCGCTGATCACCTCGTCGGCCGGGCCCACCTCCACCAGGTGGCCGGCGTACATCACCGCAATCCGGTCGGACATGTACCGGGCGGCCGCCAGGTCGTGGGTGATGAACGCAAGCGACAGGCCCTCACGTTCCTTGAGGTCGAGGAGCAGGTTCATGATGTCGAGCCGCACCGACACGTCCAGCATGGACGTGGGCTCGTCGGCCAGGATGAGGCGGGGCCTCACCGCCAGCGCCCGCGCGATGCCCACCCGCTGGCGCTGGCCGCCGCTGAGTTCGTGCGGGTAGCGTTCCATGAAGCGATCGGGTGGGGTCAAACCGCACTGTTCAAGCAATTGCCTTACTCGTGTTTCCACGTCCCGGCCCCTGGCCAGCGCGTGGACTTTGAGCGGGCGGCCGAGGATGTATCCGACGGTGCGAACCGGGTTGAGCGAGGCGAAGGGGTCCTGGAAGATCATCTGCACCTGGCGGCGATACGCCAGGAGTGCCCGATGCGGCATGCGGCGAGGGAGTTCCCGGCCTTCCAGCAGAATGCGACCGGACGTGGGCGCCTCCAGGCGAGCAACCACCCGGGCGAACGTGCTTTTCCCCGATCCCGACTCCCCTACCAGGCCCACGACTTGCCTCGGCATAACGTCGAGGTCGACGCCGTTCACCGCCCACACCGTTTTCGTTCGCGGAAAACGTCCGATGCGGAAGGTTTTGACGAGACGCTCCGCCCGCAGAAGCGACGCAACCGTTACCGAGCTCTGCCGTGTCACTGCGCTATCCATAGAGGTGGCACGCCACCCAGTGTCCCGGTTCGATCTGCCGAAGCGGGGGTGTAACGCGCTCGCAAAGCCCCTGCACCCTCCGGCTGCAGCGAGGTTCAAACGGGCAGCCTCCGATAGGCCGGCCGAGATCCGGCGGCTGCCCGGCGATGCCATGCAGGCGTCGCCGAGTCCCGGTGAGCGGCGGGAACGCCTGCATGAGGCCCTGGGTGTAAGGATGAAGCGGCATGGCGTACAGCCCGCGCGACGGGGCTCGTTCCACGAGGCTCCCGGCGTACATGATGGCCACGCTGTCGCTGACCTCGACGAGCAGCGACAGGTCGTGCGTGATGAAGATGACGGAGAAGGCGAGGCGGCGCCGGAGCTCGTCAATCTCCTGAAGAATGGTGCGCTGAACCACCACGTCCAGGGCGGTGGTCGGTTCGTCCATGATGACCAGCTTCGGCTCCAGGGCCAGCGCCGCCGCGATGGCCACACGCTGGCGCATCCCGCCGCTCAACTGGTGCGGGTAGGCGTCCAGGAAGCGAGGCGGCAGGTTCACCAATCGGAAGAGCTCGACGGCCCGCGCGTGCAACCGGCGACGGTCCAGCACACCGTGGGCGATCATGGCGTCGAAGATCTGGTCCTTCACTTTCATCACGGGGTTGAGCACGTTCATCGAGGCTTGAAAGACGATGGAAAACTCCTTCCAGCGCATGCGGCGCAGGTCCTCAGGCCCGACGCTTGTCAGATCCTGCCCTTCGAAGAAGACCTGGCCGCCCAGCACGCGCCCCGGCGGCTGCAGCAGCCCCGTGATGCCGAAAGCGAGCGTAGACTTGCCACACCCTGACTCGCCTGCAATCCCCAGGAACTCCCCTGCCGCCAGGTCGAAGCTGACCTTGTGCACGGCAAGCACGGTACCGCCGCCCGTGACGTAACCGGCGGAGAAGTCCTGCACTCTCAGCAGAGCGCCCCCGGCCGCGGTCATCGGCTTCTCAGGCGTGGGTTCGTCACCTCGTCAATGGCGAAGTTGATCAGGGCAAACGCGGTCCCCAGGGTTGCGATGCACAGCCCCGGGACGGCCATCCACTGCCACTGGCCAAGGAGAATCGCCTGGTTGTTCTGCGCCCAGTAGAGGATCGTGCCCCAGGTGACCACGTTGACGTTGCCAAGCCCGAGGAACTCGAGCCCGGCCTCGCTCAAAACGGCGTAGAGGGCCGCCCCGAAGAAGTTGGCCACGATCAGGCTGAGCATGTTGGGCAAGATCTCGGCGAAGATGATGCGGGGCGACCGCTCCCCGACCACCACCGAGGCCTGAACGAAGTCCCGGCTCTTGAGGCTCATCGCCTGGGAGCGCAGCACCCGGGCGCCCCATGCCCACCCCGTGATGGAAATCACCAGGATGATGGGAACGACGCCCTTCACGGTGATGTAAGCCGCTACCACAATCATCAACGGCAAGCCCGGGAGGACCAGGAAGATGTTAGTGATCGCCGACAGGACTTCGTCGACCAGGCCTCCGAAGTAGCCCGCGGCCAGCCCGATCACGGTGGAAAGCACCGTCGTCACCCCGCCGGTCACGACGCCGACCACCAGCGACAGCCGCGTCCCCCAGATGACCTGCGACAGGATGTCCTGCCCCAACGCCGTGGTACCCAACGGGTGCTTCCAGCTCGGCGGTTCCGACGGCATAAAGTCCATGGCGGTCGGTGATGCCGGCGCAATGACCGGCGCCAGCACTGCGACCAGCGCGAACGCCCCGAGGATGCTGGCCCCCACCAGCGCCTTCGGGTTGTGCAGGATGGCGCTAAGCGTGCTCACTGTCCGCTGCCCCCTGCTCGCACCCTCGGGTCGAGGAACGCGAGCGTCAGGTCGGCCAGGAAGTTGGCCACCAGCACGGCCAGCGAGATGAAGAGAAAGATGGCCTGCATAAGGGGGTAGTCCAGGCTGGTGACGGCTTGATAGAGGACAAAGCCCACACCCGGGTAAGCGAAGACCATCTCGGTCAGGAGCGCTCCGCCCACCACGAAGCCGATGGCCATGGAGAAGGCCGTGAAACTGGGCAGGATGGCATTGCGCGCGGCGTATCGGTATTCAACGGTACGGCTCGGAAGGCCCTTGGCCCGTGCAAAGGTGATGTACTCCTCGGCCAGCACGCTCACCATGTTGTTGCGGATGGTCAGAAGCCACCCGCCCATGGCCGTGACGACGATGGTCGCGAACGGGAGGAAGCCGTGCCGTATCACAGAACGGACGAACTCAAAGCTGCTTTGGCTCTCCCCGACGGAGTAGGCGGCGCCCAGCGGAAACCACCCCAGCACGAACGCAAACACGTACAGCACGACCAGTGCGAACCAGAAGTACGGCACGCTGTTGAGGAAGAGCGCGACGGGCACCAACGTATCGGCCGCCCACCGACCCCGCCGCCATGCCGAGTGGATGCCGAGCAACGTGCCGACGCCGAAGGCAACGACCGTGGCAGCCCCGACCAGCCCCAACGTCCAGGGGATCGACTGCCGCAGAATCTCGTTCACCGGGGTCGGGTAGTAGGTGAGAGACACCCCCAGGTCACCTTTCAGCAGGCGCCTCCAGTAATCGATGTACTGATCCCAGAGGCTTTGTCGGACGTTGAGCCCGAAGGCGATCTCCAGGGCGCGCAAAGCCTGGGTGCTCAACTTCCCCTGGAACTTGGCGATCATCACCTGGGCCGGGTTACCTGGCATCAGACGCGGCAGCACGAAGTTGATGGTGAGCGCTGCCCACGCCGTCAGGGCAAAGAACCCGAGCCTCCGGATCAGGTAGCCCACAGACACCACCGCTATCGGTTCGATGCAAG
>JBFMCJ010000217.1 GCA_040754675.1 Bacillota bacterium | reverse complement strand
TGAATCCGGGAACGTCCCGTTCGGCGCCCGGGCCATTTCCGCATCCAGCCGGCGGTTGCGCCAGCCAGATGTTCTAGATTCTATTTACCCTGCCCGCTTCCTCCCAACGCAAGCTGTATTCAAAAAGAACGGAAAAGGGGCCGGCTGTCAAGCCTGGCCCCTCTTTCTATACTGCCCGGTTTTCGTCTTTAGCGGTCAACAGGCCCGGATATTCTACTCGTGATGGCCGCCCCTCACCGGCGGCGTGCGGTGCGCCTTGCCGTTCGAATAGGTACCGTTCGTCCGGCCGTTCGAATGGGCGGCGTCCGGCGGGGCGGGGGTGACGGGCGTGACCTGCTCTGGCAGCGTTGCGCCCTCGGGCGACGGGTTCGGAAGTCGAATGGTACGACCCTGGAAGTTGCGCAGCACCACGTACCCGTCGCCCCGTTCGACCAGATTCTGGGGCATGACGGGGATTTTCCCGATGGGCGTGTCGACGACGTACGTGGGCACACCGAACCCCGTCGTCCAGCCCTGCAGCGAGGAGATGATTTCCAGACCCGTTTCAATGGGCGTGCGGAAGTGCGCGGTGCCCCGCAGCAGGTCGCACTGGTACAGGTAGTACGGCCGAACGCGCATCTTCAACAGCCCCTGCACCAGCTGCCGCATGACCTCGGGGTCGTCGTTGACGCCCTTCAACAGCACGGTCTGGTTGCCCACCGGGATCCCCGCGCGCAGCAGCCGGTCGACCGCGGCGGCCGCCTCGGCGGTGAGTTCCCTGGGGTGATTGAAGTGGGTGTTGACCCAGATGGGGTGGTATTTCTGGAGCATGTTGCACAGCTCGGGCGTGATGCGCTGCGGCATGGTCACCGGCATGCGCGTGCCGATGCGGATGATCTCCACGTGCGCAATCGCGCGGATCCTCGAGATGAGCGATTCCAGCCACGCGTCGGAGGCGACGAGGGGATCTCCCCCGGTGACGAGCACGTCCCGGATCTGCGGGGTCTGCCGGATGTATTCGATAGCCCGGTCCACGTCCTCGGCGGTCATCTTGCCGCCCTTGCCGACGAACCGTTTTCGCGTGCAGTGGCGGCAGTATATCGCACAGTCGGCCGTCACCAGAAAGGCGACACGGTCCGGGTAGAGATGCACCAGCCCCTTGACCGGCGAGTGATCTTCCTCCTGGAGGGGGTCTGTGCCTCCGAGCGGGTCTTCGAGCTCTTCGGCGTTGGGAATCGCCTGCCGGCGGATGGGGTCGTTGGGGTCGGACCAGTCGATGAGGCTCAGGTAGTACGGCGTGACCGCGAAACGGAACTCACGGGAGCACGCCTCAATGGCCTGCGCCATCTCCGGCGTGACCCGGGCATGCCGGGCCAGATCCTCGGCACAGCGTACACGGTTTCGAAACTGCCAGCGCCAATCGTACCACTCACCGTCACGAGCTTCGGAGCTACGACCCGGCGGTTCCGAACTTTCCTCGTGCGCCTCGAGACGTTCCTGCATGTTTGGCTCTCTGCCTCCTTCCGGCCGGCGGCCGGATTGGGATTGGAAGCCCGGCGTCCCGAATTAGGGCCTCGGGGGCCGGACAACTCTGAAACTTCGTTCCTACGAAACCCGGGCGCGCCTGCCGGGCGCTGGCGCCGGCACGGCCGCCGGTGGACCGGGAGCGTCAATGGTCTCCACCAGCCACCCGAAGTCGGGGGTAAGGGCCGCCCGAGCCGCCTCGCCCACTGCCTGGAGCCGGCGGCGCAGGGACTCCTCCATGTCCTGGCGGCGCACCCAGCGCGACACCGCGGCGAGCAGGATGGCAGCGACCAGACGGGGCAACTTCAAGCCCGCGGCCTCTCCCTGGGCGGTCAGCAGGCTGGCCGCGGACAGGCCTGGAAGCGGGTTGACCTCCAAAAAGCGCGGCTCGCCCGCCGCATCGAGCCGGAAGTCCACCCGTGCCACGTCCGAAAGGGACAGTGCCCGGAAGACCGCCTTTGTGTACGCGTCCAGCTTTTCCGCAAGCCGCGCGTCCACCGGCGCCGGGCAGAGGAACCTTTCCAGGTTTTTGCTCTTGGTGTGGAAACAGTAAACGAATTCCGGTTGCGGTGAAGGTGCTTGTGGTGGCCCGTCCCCGGCCGGCCCGTCACCCGAGGCGAGCGGGCGAACCTCCAGCACGGGCAGCGTCCGCAGCCTCCGGTTGCCGATGACGCCCACGCTGAACTCTCGCCCCGGAAGGAACGCCTCCACCAGCGCCGGCTGCCCGTACTGCCGGATCACCCACTCAACCTGCTCGGCAAGCTGCGTGACGTTGTCCACGCGGGAGCTCTGCCGGACGCCCTTGCTGGAACCTTCCGCGAGCGGCTTGACGAAGGCGGGGAATTGACACTCGCCGGCCAGGCTGCGGAGTTCCTCGACGTCCGCCACGACCTGCCACGGCGCCGTGGGGACGCCTGCCGCCTGGGCAGCCATCTTGGCCAGGGACTTGTCCATGGCGGCGCCGAGAGCGACCGGATCCGACCCCGTGTAAGAGATGCCCGCCATTTCCAGCGCCACGGGCGCCAGCATCTCCCGGCTGCGCCCACCCCAGCCCTCCGCGATGTTGAAGACGGCGTCGGGCTTCACGCGTTCCAGGAGCCGGGGAAAGTCCGCCTCGACGGGCATCAGCAGGACCCGGAACGCACCGCCAAAAGAAAGGGTCTCGGCAAGCGCCGAGACCGTACTCCACGAGTCGTATTCAGCTTCTGCGTCTTCAGGGCCGTCGCGACCCCCCGAACGGCGCAGGTTAAACGCCAGACCCAGGCGCACCTGACTCACGGAAGCGGAAAATCCTCTCCGCCCTTGTCATGCTGCACCTGATACGGTTGGGCGAGACAGGTCCCGCACGGGCCGGGCTCGCTATGGCCCCTCAGGCTGGCTTGATTCTAAGGGTGGCCGATCCCCCTGTCAATAGCCCCTCCGGTGCCATTCCCAGGCGGTTTGCACCATCTCGTCGAGCGTCACGAAACGGGGCCGCCAGCCCAGCACCTCCCGGGCGCGGGCGCTCGACGCTACCAGCACCGCCGGATCGCCCGGCCGGCGGGGGGCGCTTCTTACTTCGAAATCTCGCCCCGTCACGCGCCGGCAAGTCTCGAGAACCTCTCGCACCGACCAGCCGTGCCCGCTCCCCAGGTTGAACGCGGCGCTCTCGCCGCCGCCAGCCAGGTACTCGAGGGCGAGGCGGTGGGCCTGCGCCAGGTCGCTCACGTGGATGAAGTCCCGGATGCACGTGCCGTCCGGCGTGGGCCAGTCCGTGCCGAACACCTCGACGGCGCTGCGACGGCCTGCTGCGGCCAGCAGCACGGCCGGGATGAGGTGCGTCTCGGGGTCGTGGCGCTCGCCCGTGCGGCCGGCGGGATCGGCCCCCGCGGCGTTGAAATACCGAAGGCTCACCCAGCGCACGCCATGGGCGCGTTGAAACCAGGTGAGCATGGCCTCCACCATGCGCTTGCTTTCGCCGTAGGGATTGCGGGGGTTCAGCGGATGGTCCTCCGGGATGGGAATGCGGACCGGCTCGCCGTAGACCGCTGCCGAGGAGGAGAAAACGAAGGAACGCGTGCCATTTCGAACCAGCGCTTCCAGGAGGTTTAGGGTGCCGGCGACATTGACGCGAAAGTAGCGGGCAGGGTGCTGCATCGATTCGCCGACCTGAGTGAGGGCGGCGAAGTGCATGGCGGCCTCGAACGGCCCGTGCCGGGCCACGATCGCCTCCAGGCTCTCCTTTTCCGTGATGTCCCCCACCGCCAGGCGCGCGCCGCAGACGGCGTCCGCGTGCCCCGTGCTGAGATTGTCCACGACCGTCACGTCGTGACCGGCCTCGACCAGATCGATCACGGCGTGGCTTCCCACGTAACCGGCACCGCCGGTGACCAGAATGCGCACGGTTGTTGGTGTGGCCTGCCTCTCCGTCCTGAGTCGCCTCTCCATTCCATCTCGCCTTGACGACCCCCTTCCCGAAGGATGAACCTAGAGGTGGCGGATAAGTGAGGTGGAAGGCGTTGGCCGTAGAGACGGCGCCGCAAGGCACCGTCCTGGTGGTAGAGGACGAGCCGGAGATCGTCGAGGTGGTCAAGGCGTACCTCGAGGCGGAAGGCTTCACGGTCGTAACGGCCCCCGACGGGCTTGCCGCGCTCGAGGCCGTCCAGACCCAGCACATCGACCTGATCCTGCTCGACCTGATGCTGCCGGGCGTGGATGGCCGGGAGGTGTGCCGGCAGATTCGCGCAGGGTCGGATGTCCCCATCATCATGCTGACCGCCCGAGGCGACGAGGTGGACCGGGTGGTCGGCCTGGAACTCGGCGCCGACGACTACATCACCAAGCCGTTCAGCCCTCGTGAGGTGGTGGCGCGAATCCGCGCCGTGCTGCGGCGCACCCAGCGGCGGGCGCCCGTGGCCTCCGCCGGCTCGCCGGCGGCTGGCCGCGCCGGGCGGGAGAGCGACGAAGTTTACCGGGTGGGGGCGCTTGTGGTGGACGTGGCGCGCCACCAGGCGTTTGCCAACGGGCGAGAGCTGGGCCTGACTCCCACCGAGTTCAAGATCCTGGCCACGCTCGCCGCGCACCCGGGACGGGTGTTCACGCGCCTGCAACTCGTCGAGCGGGTGCAAGGCTACGCTTTCGAAGGTTATGAACGCACCATCGACGCGCACATCAAGAACCTGCGCCAGAAGCTGGACGACGACCCCCGCCAGCCGCGCTTCATCGCCACGGTTTACGGGGTCGGGTACAAGCTCGTAAGCGGAACGCGGGGCGTTTTGTCATGAACCGGATAGCCGTCAAGATGGCCGCCGGGTTCGCGCTGGTCGCCGTCATGTCGGTGGCCGCGGTGGGGTTGGTCGCCCAGTGGGCGGTGCGGGCGGAGTTCGGCCGGTATCTGGTAGGGGTGCGGGGATGGGTTCGCTCGGCGGAGCCCGGCACCTCCACCCGGGAGGGGCTACCGGGCGGGCAGGCCCTGCAGCCGCCGCTGCCCCAGGAAGTGGCGCCGGAGCGAATCCGCCCGGAAGACCAAGTGGCCGAGGGCTACGGCTGGATGATGCGCCGCATGATGGGTCCCCGGTGGGCCGAGGCCATGCGCCTCATGATGGGGGTGCGGGAGCACCGCTTCCTTGAGGGCGTGGAGGCGGTGCTCTGGCGCGTCGGCGTGGGGGTGGTGGTGGCCGGGGCAGGGCTCGGCGCGCTGATGGCTTCGAGCTTCACCCGGCGCCTGCGCCGCCTCTCGGCCAGGGCGCTGGCCCTTGCCGAAGCGGCCCATTGGGCGCCGCCGGCGCGGGGCGACGAGGTCGACCACCTGGACGACGCGTTCACCACCATGGAGCGGGCTCTGGCCCGCAAAGAGCAGCAGCGCCGCCAGCTCCTGGCGGACATCGCGCACGAGCTCAACACGCCCCTGGCGGTGGTCCAGGCGAACCTGGAGTCGATGCTGGACGGCGTTACGACGCCGCGTCCCGAACGCATCGCGGCCCTCCACACGCAGGTCGGCACGCTGGTCCGTCTGGTCAACGATCTGAGGGACCTGGCCTTGGCGGAGGCGGGGGAGCTGAGCCTGCACCGCCGGCTGGCGAGGCTCGACGAGCTGGTGGAGCAGGCGGCCGACCTGTGGCGGCCCCGCTTTGAGGAGCTCGGTGCCCGGCTCGTGGTGGAGACCCGGCCGACCCCGGCGGTGCAAGTGGACACCGACCGGATCGGCCAGGTGCTGGCCAACTTGCTGAGCAACGCCGTGCGCCACATCCCGCCGCACGACGGGTGGGTGCGGGTGCGAGTCTACCCGGGCGGGACGTCGCGGCCGGAAGTGTTGGTCACGGTGGAGGACAACGGCCCGGGCATACCGGAAAAGAGCCTGCCGTTCGTGTTCGACCACTTTTACCGGGCGGACATGAGCCGCAGCCGCCAGACGGGCGGTTCTGGAATCGGGCTTGCCATCGTGAAATCGGTGGTGGAGGCTCACGGTGGCCGGGTTTGGGCGGCAAACCGGCCGGAGGGCGGCGCGGCCTTCACCTTCGCGCTGCCGGCCACGGCCCTTCCGGCGGCGGTGAGCGTCAACGGCCGTAGGGAAGGGGTCCACAGCCAGTGAACGGGCACAACCTCCTGGAGGATGCGTGGCGGGAGATCCTGGCGCGTGCGCTGTCAAGCGGGGAGATGCGATCCCTGCAGGCAGCTCTGGAACGCTGCCGGGAAAGCCCGTTCCAGTTCCAGCCGGACTCCGGCCGCTTCGAACTCAGCGACGAGTGGATGATGCGGTCGATGGGCGCCGCAGACGAGCGGGCCGGCGGGGAGCCGGGCCTGCCGGAGGCCCCCGACGACCCCGAGGGCCTCGACGTGCTCCTGAGGGCCTGCGACGTGCTCAACGATCACATCGACGAACTGAGGGCCCGCGGCGCGATCGGGGCGCGCCCGGCCGAAGGCGGGGAATTCTCGGTCTCGTACGAGTTCATTTCGACGCACGCCGGGCCGGGCATCGACGATTTCGCGGTGGCGGAGCGGCTCGCCAGGCTTCTGAGGCAGTACCGCGAATTCCGGGTCATCGATGAAGATCTCGGCGGCGTCCGGCGTATCGCGGTACGGTTCCGGTACCGCAGCGACAGCGAGTACGGGGCGATGAAATCCCGGCTGGACTGGCTCTTGGAGCTTGCCCGCCGGCTGAAGGAGAACCGGCCCTACCGCGGCGGCCGCCTGTAGATACCCCTGCCCTGTCTGTGCAATCTCTCGCTCTATTGAGAGTGTTCATCGACAGCACCACCGCCCCGCCTATGGTAACGTGACGCCCGGGGACGAGCTGTGGTGCGGCTGCGACTCGCCGGGCCGGCCGCCGCGGGGCTGCTGGCCGTGGTGCTCTCCTCGGCCCGCTTCGGTTCCCTTGCGCCCTTCGGG
>JBFMCJ010000216.1 GCA_040754675.1 Bacillota bacterium | reverse complement strand
AAAGTTCATAGGTGCGTGCGTTTATAAAGAGTTTAATGTGGGAGTCCCCCGGGGTGGCGCGCGTTAGGTGAAACGCCCTGAGGTAGGCGTAAACGAGGAGCTCAGGGCTATCGGAAAGGAAGAGTACGTTCCTCGTTTGGACCCCCTCGACCATTTTCTGCAAGACCAGTTCTGGCGAGTTCTCCTCGTTGACCACAGAGCCAAAAGCCTTCCCCACCAAGGCTCCGTCGAGAATCAGCCACTTGCGCGGAGTAAGAATCTTCTGCAGCTGTGAAAGGAGTCTCGGGAGGAAGTGCAAGAACCCGTTCCCAAGACAGCAGTCTCCGAGGTAAACCAGTGTGGTACCGGCACCGGTATACACCAGCGCCTCAGACCCAGGGCAGTGAAATGTAGGGAAGAATGAGAGAGATTCTGGGTATGATTGCCCTTGGGTCAAATAGACGCGGCCTACTAACGAATTCTTCATCTGTGGCGGAGCTAGGAGAGCAAGTTGGGCCAAGCTGGCTCGGGACATGAGAACCGGGACACCAAGACTCCTGATTAACTCCCACAAACCACCTGAATGGTCCCGGTGAAAATGAGATACAAAAACCGCCCTTAACTGATCAATCTCTGCCCAACGGACTCCGAACCCGGTGTCAAGGAGGATAGATCCAAGTTGGCCCTTGAGGAGGATGCTCTGACCAGTAGGTTCAGCCGACATATTCACGACCGATTCCAGCTTCCCGATGTCGACCTTGAGGGGCAAGTCCTTGCCCATAAAGCGCGCAAGGGTGGTACGTGGGACCCGCGCCCTGCTCCCGGTCACCAACGGATACCAGCCAGTTGCAAGCGTAACCTCCTCACGCTTTAGGAACAACTCTTCCCTGACTGCCGGGACTGGTCGCAAGAATACGACCGCAATGCGGTAGTCGAAACAATCATGATCTTGCCTCATAAACCTCCAAAAACGGACCCATTCGATGTTAGCATATACAGCCGGCATCGTGACTCGGACATGGTGAAAGAAGTCTGCTTGCGGGCACGGAGGTATCGTTACCGCCTGCAAAGCCTGTCTGGTACGGCGAGTCGGGCCAAAAAACGGCTTCCCTTCGATCGTCTCATATGGAATACCGTTACACTCTCTGGCGATGATGCACCCTTGGCGCGGCATAACCGTCTCGTCAAACCCCTTTACAGCTTTGCACCTGGGGTTCCCCGCTACGAATCCCCGCCCCTGCTTCTCGTTCACCAGCCGACTCTCTTGAAGATCCCCACCAAGCCGAGGGCAGAGTGGTTCCAACCTCCCGCGACTTTGTTGGGTTGCCGGGAACCCTGCCCGCGCTCAACGGCAGACCCCCAATCCCGCAAGACCAGCCTACCGGCCCAAACCGTGTGCTCCGGCTGTTGCGTAACGATCCTTAAGTTCGGAGGGAAGGAGGGGGAAGAACGCCCCCACGGGACCGTGCCGTCGGAAGACCGCAGGGGAAGCTTTACCTCCGAAACGGCGGACCCTGATCACCCCACGCGAGACAGATACCACACTCCATGTAGCACGCCCCAGCACGAACACTTCGTCGAAGACCCCGTGCACGGCACCTATCTCCTTGCCAGAATCGACGTCGATTACCCTGTACTCGCTTTGGTCTGGGATGTTGGAATGAATGCGCCCCGCTTCGCCGGCCTCCATGAGCTTCTGCGAGGGACACCACAGGCCCCGAGCCTGCTCCACCCAACCGCGGCGCTCCAAATTGCTCAGGATCAGTGTCGCCTCATACCCGGAGCAAAGCGGAGAAACCAAATCGATCAACTCTTCCTGGGCCAGGCCCGCCGGGTGCTGATAGATGCAGGACAGGGCTTGCTGGACAACGACGGACAGGTCCGGCTCGTATGCCTGAACCGGCAGTTCACCCGTTGCCGCCGCCTCGAACATGGCCTCCAGCACAGAGCGTTCGTCCGGCGAGGCGCAAAGCGCCGCCACCTGGACGGTGCCGTGCCGCCGATTCCCGCGCCCAATCCGCTGGAGCAGGGCTGTGATACTCCACGGCACCTCTGCGAGCACCACCAGATCGATGTCACCGATATCGATCCCTACCTCCAGGGTCGACGTCGCCACGCACACGGCTACGTCGGCCTCCTTCATCAATGTTTCTGCCTCTTCTCGGAGCTGGCGACTGAGACTTCCGTGGTGCGCGACTACGGGGTAAGGGTGCCACACACGGGCCAGTTCAGACGCAATCTGCTCGACCGACTCCCGCAGGTTACAGAAGCAAAGTAGCTTCCTCCAGCCCTGAGCGCGCGCCAGCGAGTGCACCTCCTGGTGGGAATTCAGCAAGTGGTACACCATCTTGCGTGGCTCCCCCGCGCGAACCAGCTCGAAGGTCGACGCGTATCTGCTTGCTGTGTCCGCCGGCTGCGACAGGGTGGCAGACAACAGGTGCACCGAGGGCGGCGAAGTTGCTAGCCTTTCCAGGCGGCGGAGCAGGACGCGGAGCTGGTCACCGCGATACGTGCTGTCAAGCAGGTGAATTTCGTCGACGATCACCACCTGCAGTTGCTCGAACGCACGGGGCCGCCTGCAGAGTAGAGAATCCAGGGACTCCGGGGTCGTGATAAGGCACTCGGGCAGTTGGCTGGGCAACATGGGTCGGTCCCCGTGCTTGAGGGCGACGCTGATACCCATCTCCCCGAGCGGGCCAGCCACACGAGCATGGGTGTCATTGGCCAGGGCGCGGGTCGGCACCACGTAGAGAATGGCCACGCCCTGACGACGTTCGCTGACGTAACGCTCAGCCACCGGAGCAACCACGGCTTCGGTTTTCCCCGATGCCGTAGGCGCAGCCACAGCCACGTTGTACCCGTCAAGAATCTTCGGGATGGTGAGCACCTGGATGGGCGTGAACCTCCCGAAGCGCCCGAAGAACGGTGCCCAACTCCGCCTCAGCCGGCTACGGATCAGTCTCTCTTCCTGCCGGGTCACGCCAGCACCTCGGCCACGGGCCGACGTTGTCCGAAGCGCATGAGGTCCAACGCCTCTACGGCCGCCTTCACGAACATCCTGGTACGACCTCCACGGTCCTTGACCCGGCGGTAAATTAAGTCAACGATTGGGTCCTTCTCCAGGAATCCATAAGCGCTGTCATAGATGAGGCAGATCTCCTCGAACAAACCCTTAAGTGCCTGCTCGCCGAGCGGCTCGAGGTCAAGCCTTAATGGCGTTGCAGACTTAGAGAGGTAGTCGAGGAGCCACACCGGCGTGAATGCACACACGACCTTCAACCCGCTCGGATCACGGTACAGGAAGGGGATTTCGGAAGCGTAACCCATGCTGCAATAATCAAACCCCGAGCGGAGCGGGGGCCCCGCCATTTTCGGGTCGTTGGCAGCGGTACGCATCAGGGCCTGCAGGAAGTTGAGGCCCTTAGACTGGTACCCATAGCCGACCTGTGTTGCCGCCTCCGCCTCATCGATAAGCAGCAGCAGTCCCTTCAGATCCATTACCTGCAGGGCCGCCCAGCCAAGAGCACTTAACAGATAGCAGTATATGTTCGCGGCAGTGGTAAAGTCATATAGAGATGGGAGCTGCCGGTAGTTGACGTCCGCAACCGGCCGCGGCGTACTTTCCCTGGCCTCAATCCACTCCCACAGGCACTCGTCGGCGGAGCGGGCCAGGTGCTGGAAGTACTCATGGTCGAGAAGACCACCTCTTGACAGGACTTCGCGGAGGAACTCGCGAAAGCCGCCAGGCTGCTGCTCCCCATGCCGGGGATAACGAAAGCTCTGAATCAAGCTCGCGTACACGCGCTTGGGTTTGTGAAACGGCGTCTCCGAGGGATCCATGTCCACAGCAGCGACGGCAAACCCTTCCCGCAAGGCCCGTCCGCGCACATATTGGACTAGATGGCTTTTCCCTACGCCATAGGCTCCCACCAGGAAACAGACTTGGTGTTGGCCGTCGCCGAGCCAGTCCCTCAGCACCCGTGTCTCACTATCCCTTCCGAACGTGAACTCATCTACCAGGTCGTATGGCACCACTCCGAGGCGAAAGGCCTCAATCATCCTGCGGTGTCTGAAGGATTCGTCGTCGGGCTCGCGGGGGGATGCGCTGACCCGTGCAGGTAACATCAACGGTGGCACATCACTCAGCTCGTCCACTCTGACCCAGCGCTTGCGCCCATCTGCGAACTCAACCAGTGACTCAAAACCCCTGTGCCGGGTCCGAAGCACCCTCCCCCGCCCGAATCTTCTGTGGGATACCAGGCGCCCCACCATAACACGCTACCTCAAGTCGTCGACGGAAGGCGGAACACCCTTTTGCCTAAGATGATGGAGAGCTCTCACAATAGTCTTCACAAACAACCGCTTATAGCCCTCGTCTGCATAACGCTGATCAGCTGCGAAGCCGGCGACATTGGTGATGGTGGCAGCCAAATGCTCGTCGCGGAACTGGCACCCATAGGCAACCCGGTATACTTCAGCCAGCTTCTGGCCGATGGACACCAGGAACTCCACTGGGTCGGAAACAACGCTCTCCAAGTTAATCCGTACTCCCGCTGGATTCAGCCCACCGAAAACAGTGTCAAGCCTCTGTTTGAGAGCCTCGTATATCTGGGTCCGTCCCTCTAGGAAATTGTCATCTGGCACCGCATAAAAAATCATGGCTCCCTGAAAAGACGTGTGACCGCAGGCGTCGATGACCTCCCTCAGATTGCTGAGGTGCTGGTCTCGCTGTCGCGTCGAAAGGCTGGGCACTCGTTCTGCTTCGTCGAGCAACACAACAAGACCGTTGTACCCCATTTGCCTGAGACACTGGACGAGAGAGCGGATCATGGTGAACGCTGTGCTCCTGTCGATCCGCTGGAGAATGCCGTGCCGTGAGTGTGTCTTACGGTCATAGGACTCACCAGTCAACCATTGACATATGTTCTCGAAGTCGTCCTCGCGCCTCTGGGCAAGCGCACGGAGAGATGCCTTTATCGCCCTGAGGAAACTCAAACTTTCCACCCCGCTGAGGCGTTCCACGTCCGCCTCCAGTTCCGAGTACAAAGCTTCACCGCTCAAGCCTTTACTGCGGCATTCCTGGAACTTCATGGCGTACCAACCGCGCAGAAAGCTCGCCATGCCATACTCGAATCCGCTGAGGAGCTCCTCGGGGGTTAGCGGCGGGAGTATGCCGCGAGCTATGGCACCATAAACCAGATCCAGGCGGTGAAAGGGGCTCTCGCCCGGGCTCAGGGTGACGTAGGAAACCACGAAGTTATGCTTCCAGGCAACATCACGGATTGAGTACAAGAGGTGCGTTTTTCCCCCACCATACATACCGATGACCAACTTGAAGGCCGAGCCCCCTTGGGGGATAAACGAAGAGAGGTATTCGTCCTCGATTATTGCCAGGTACGGCTCAAAGCCCACGCTGAAGAACTGGAAGCCGTATTCGGGCGGGACGCCGTGGGCCCCCACCGTGTCGATGATGCGGCGGGCAACGGCCTGGGTGAGTTCGCTCATGGCATCTCCCCCTCGAATCTCAGGTGAGAGTAAGCGGTGCCCCTCCCCGATTCATCGTCAGGAACCCACAGGAAGTCCTGACGCCGCTTGGTGTACTCCCTCGTGGCCACGGCCAGGCGCAGGTGCGTGTCAGAAGGTGATACCCTGAGAAACCGGGTCAGCCGAAACAGGTCGTAACTGAAATCAGCGCGCCCATAGCTCCGGTACAGTTCCTTGCGCGGATCCTGGTGGAAGCGGGCGTCCTGCACGAGGTGGGCCACTTCTCCGAGGATGGCAGTTATGGGGACCCCCTTTGCGTCTGCCGCTGACACCTGACGGGCGTAAGCCTCGCGTAACTTACCAAGGAATTCGGGCTCGGGGATACCCGAACCCAGTCTCTTCATAATGCCCTCAAGTCGGGAGGCCATGTCAGCCGGGCGCAGGGGACATTCCTCAAGCCTCTCCTGCTTGGGGCCATACCACACCGTGGCCTTGCCGCGCACGAAGTCCAACTGCAGAGTGAACAGCCCCGACTTGAGTTCCGGGTACTGCCCGCGCAGTGGGAACCCCTTCTCCGCCAGCGCCGCCTCCAACTCGCGGCCGAAGCGCACCCTTAATTCGTTTTCGGCCTGGGAAATCACGGGTTCGTATTCGGCAACCCAGTGGCGCAGTCGATCCGTTCCGACGCAAACTTGATCCAGCTCGTCGATGAGCTTGGCCAGCTTCTCTAAGCGGGAACGCAACTGGACAGCATGGGCACCACGATGTTCGTCCAGCTTCCGGATCTCCTCGTACAGCTTAACCACCCCATCGAGCTTCCTCTTGTACTCAACAAGGGCGTCACCTAACTCACTCACAGCCTTTCACCTCTCCCCCGCCGCACATCGACACCTCGGCATGCCCGCGGCTCAAGCCAATACGGTGATCAAGAAGGGCACCCTGAGGCCTACTCCAGGAGCCAACTGTCGACGCGGATTTAAGTGCCAGAAAGTTGGCACAGGGTAACAATACGACACCTCTCGTGAGAATTCCTGGTCCGCCGTCCATGTCTAACCAGGGGGGACTTCGTGCTTAGCGTGGACCCGGGGTAGTGCGCGCTGGCGTAGGCATCGCAGGCGACTGCGCCAAGTGTCCGGAAAACGCGATCCCCACGGGAAGATTATGGACTGCGAAGCATTCACCCCGGCATTCGAGGCGCGGCGAAACGCCGCGGCTGTTTCTATGATCATGGTAGACCCGAGTTCGACAGTTTGTAGGGAGACGTAAGGCGTAGACGGGCTTCTCCCAATGATTTTCCGGCTGGAAATTTCTCCGCGTGTAACTACACCTGTCAGTTTCTGGGCTCGGCCAGGAGGACCAGGGGCGGCTCCTTTACGTTCAGCCTCTGGAAGATGTGGCGCTGGGAGGGGGTGGTCTCGGTG
>JBFMCJ010000215.1 GCA_040754675.1 Bacillota bacterium | reverse complement strand
TGAGGAGCCGGTGACGGCCGCTCTTGCGGACCTGGTGCGGGAGCGGAAGCCGGAGATATTCCTGTTTGGTGCCACGGCGCTGGGCCGGTCCCTGGCTCCGCGGCTGGCGGCGCGGCTGGGCACGGGGCTTACGGCGGACTGCACGGGGCTGGACATTGGTCCTGGGCGTCGCGTACTGGTGCAGACGCGGCCGGCCTTTGGGGGCAATCTGATGGCGGTGGTGGTATGTCCGCACCACCGTCCCCAGATGGCCACGGCGCGTCCCCGGGTATTCCGTCCCCTGGCTCCTGACTTCTCGCGTCGGGGCGAGGCGATCATCTTTCCGGTGGATGGTTGCCGTTTGCTCAGTCGGACCGTTTGCTTGAGTATGCTGAGGAAGTGACGGAGACGGTGAAGCTGGAGGATGGTGACGTGATTGTTGGGGGGTGGGGTCTGGGTGGGCCCGAGCACTTCTCCCGCTTTTCGAGCTGGCGCGTCTCTTGGGTGGTGCGGTGGGTGCCTCGCGGGCGGCGGTGGATGCGGGGTGGATTCCCTACTACCACCAGGTGGGGCAGACGGGCAAGACGGTGGCGCCCAAGGTGTACATTGCGGTGGGGATTTCCGGTGCCATCCAGCACCTGGCGGGGATGAGTTCGTCAGACGTGATCGTGGCCATCAACAAGAACCCGCAGGCACCCATCTTCAACTTGGCCAACTACGGTATCGTGGGCGACCTGTTCGAGGTGGTCCCGGCCCTGATGGAAACACTGCGAAGACAGAAACGGTGAGACAGGCAACCGCACGGCAGCATTTTGGAGGAAGGGTGGCCGATGGCACGGGTATTGGTGCTTGGTGCGGGCCTCATGGGCCCCGCTATTCCGAGCGACCTTCTGAAGCACGGGATCGCTGAACGCGTGGTGATCGCGGATATCGACCCCGGCCGCGTGGGGGAAGCGGTACGCCGCCTTGGGCCCGACCGCTGCGAAGGTATGGTCCTCGACGTCTGGAACCGCCGTGGTCTGGTGGATGCCATGCGGGGGGCAGACTTGGTGGCGGGCGCCTACCCGGTGGCGGCGGTGGCCCGGGTCACGGAGGCGGCCATAGAGGCGGGGGTTTCTCTGGCGGATCTGACCGAGTCGGCAGAAGGTTTCGACATCTTTACCTATCACGACCGGGCCGTGAGGGCGGGGGTAACGCTGTTGGGGTGCGGGGTGGCGCCCGGGCTGACGGACGCCCTGGTAGGGCAGGGGGCGGCCAGGCTCGACCGTGTTTCAGAGGGTGTCATTTATGGCGGAGGACTGCCTCTGCATCCCCGTCCGCCGCTCGGCATGCTGCTGCGCGGTCGGATCGGGGAGCAGGGGGTGGCCCCGCTGGAGAAGGTGTTTGCGGAGGCCGCCCTGTATGAGGAGTTGCGCGCGGAACTGGGCAGGCCCGGCATGACCATCACGGAGCGCTTCGAGGAGGAGTGAGCGGCGGCGGAAGGTGTGCACCCCGGTGGGCGACGAGGACGTTCCCGGCCGCTTGGCGCCGATATCGTGTCGCGGCCTCCGCGCGCCGCCGGGGTGGCCTGGGTGGCCCTTTGCATCCTTCGGGGAAACACATTATACTCCGGTTTGACCCATTGCCACGAGAGGCGCCACGCGTCAGGGCGGCAGGGGTTCAGCCAAGGGGTGCCCGCCAGGAGGGGGAGCCGATGGCTTTAGAACGTGAGATCGGCCGCATAGTGGGACACCGGTGGGTGCTGACGAGCCGCCTCGCACGAGAGGCTTACGCCTATGACGGCGGGATGGCGGAGGGCCTCCCTGACCTAGTGGTATTCCCGGGAAACCGTGACGAACTGGCGTCGGTGACGGCCCTGTGCTATCGCCAGGGAGTGCCGGTCATCCCGCGGGGTGCGGGCACGTGCCTGAGCGGCGGCCCGGTACCCGTCTCCGGCGGCGTGGTGGTTGCTCTCACCCGTATGAACCGCATCCTTGTACTGGACCCGGAGGACCGCGTGGCCGTGGTAGAGCCCGGGGTAACCAATCTGGATTTGCAGCGCGCCGCCGCCGGGTGGAATCTAATGTTTCCCCCCGACCCGGCGAGCCAGGCGGTGTCGACTCTGGGGGGCAACGTTGCCGAGAACGCCGGTGGGCCGCGCGCTGCCAGGTACGGGGTGAGCCGGCAACACGTCATGGGCCTCGAACTCGTCCTGCCCGACGGGACTGTCGCCGCGCTCGGTCAACTGGAAAACCCGGTACCGTGCCCCGACCTCCCCCGACCCCTGCTGGAACTGACCAGCCTGCTCGCGGGGTGTGAGGGAACACTGGCATTCATAACTAGGTTGGCCTTGCGGTTGACCCCGCTGCCCAGACAGCATGGTACCATGCTGGCGTTCTTCTCCAGCATGGAGCAGGCGGCCGAGGCCATCTCCCATCTGATCGCGGCACGCATGCTGCCCGCTGCCCTGGAGATCATGGGGCGTCTGGACATCGGCCTCGCCGAGGAACAGCTTCACCTGGGTCTGCCGACCGACGCGGAGGCCATGCTGCTGGTTGAGGTGGACGGCCCGGGCCCCGCCCTGCCCCGGCAGCTCCTCCTTGCCGAACAGATCGCCCGGCAAGCGGGTGGAACCGCCATCCGCTCTGCCACCGATCCCCTGGAAAGGGAAAGGCTCTGGGCGGCCCGCAGGGCATCCGCTGGCATGTACGGCAGACTCAAACCCACCTACCTGACCCTGGACGTCACCGTCCCCCGTCACCGCGTCCCGGACATGTTCCGCAAGGTGGCCGAACTGATCCGACAGACCAGCCTGCCCATCTCCCTGCTCGGGCACATGGGGGACGGCAACCTCCATCCGGCTGTCCTCCTGGATGACCGCCGCCCCGGGGAACTGGAACGTGCCCTGGAAGTGAGCCGCGTTCTGGTGGGCGAAGCATTACGGCTGGGCGGGACGCTCACCGGTGAGCACGGGATCGGCACGGAGAAACTAGAGTTCATGCCGCTTACCTTTTCTTGCTCCACGATCGACTACTTCAGGAGAATCAAACTGGCCTTTGACCCGAAGTGGCAGCTGAACCCGGGGAAGCTGGTCCCGAACCTGGAGGATGAGCCCGCTCCGGCACGGCTCGAGGTCGGCTCAAGGCCCCTGCACTCTGCCCCGGAGCGGGCGAAACCCCACAGCCGCGGGGATACTGAACGGGCCTTGCGCGAACTCGACCAGGCCCTGGGAGTGCGTTTGGTCACGGAGGACGCCCAGATGGCCGCGTTCGGGTTCGGGGGAAAGCACCGCCCCGCCGCGGTGGTTCTCCCCACCACCACCGAGGAGTTGGCGGAAACGGTCAGGGTGCTGGCTGCTCACGGCGTCCCGGTGTGGCCCGTGGGCACCGGGGAGCTGGTCAGAACGGCATTTGCACCCTTTGTCGGCGGCGTGGCAGTCTCTACGGCCGGGTTGCATAAGGTCGAGGACGTCACCCTGGAGAACCTCAGTGCCACCGTGCAGGCGGGGTGCCACCCCGGGGAACTCGATCGTGCGCTGGGTACCGCCGGCCCCTGCATGTACCCCGTGGATTGCTGGCGCTCACCCCGCTCCACCCTAGGAGGAGAAATCGCCACGAACGCCTCCGGCCCGGAGCGCCCCCGTTACGGTGCCACACGCGACAACCTGCTGGGGCTCGCCTTCCTGGACAGCCAGGGGCGAATCTGCCGCGTAGGCGGTCAAAGCGTAAAGAACGTGAGCGGTTATGACGTGACGCACCTGCTGTGCGGTTCCTGGGGAGCCCTGGGAATCCTGCTGGAAGCCACCGTGCGCCTCTGGCCCCGCCCGGAGACCCGGTGCACCCTCGCAACGACGGCGCGCCGGGCCACGGAGTTTCAGGTGTTCCTCAGAGATCTGTCCCGCTGCGGCTGCGACGCCCCCGTCCAGCTGCTATCGCCCGGGTCGGACGGAGACGCCTGGATGCTCCTGATCAGCCTGGCCGGCTTTGAAGAGGACGTCGCCTGGTGGACGCAACAGGTGCACGAGCGGGCCCATCTCCACCATTTAGAGGTGCATGTTCTCCCGGAGGCACAGGCGGAGGAAGCCTGGGATACCGTGAGGCAGCGTGCGGGATCGGCGTGGTGTCGCCAACTCAACGCCGCCGCCGACGCGTGCACGCCACCAGGCCCTCCCGGGTGGGCCGTGGGGTACGTTCTGGTGCCCCCGTCGGTGCTGCCCGCCGTTGCCGAGGATCTATACCGCACGGGTGTCGGCGGCGGGTGCCGCGTGACCCTGAACGCCTGCTGCTTCCTGGGTACCATCGACCTCATGCTGGAGGGGCCGGGGCCGGAAATCCGCGGACTCCTCCACCGATGGCAACAGATGCTGGGTGGCAACGGCGGCCTGGGCCTTTACGGCTGGCACGACAGCCTGGAGCCGGAGGTGATTCCCTGGCACCCGAAGGCGGCCTACCATCCGGCAACGCGCGACCTCGTCACGCGGCTGAAGCGGCAGCTGGATCCCGACAGCATCCTCTGCCCCACCGTGCGCCTGCTGTAGACCTCCGGGGAGCAGGGGTGCCGCACGCGGTGCCTCCGTCCTGCACTGCGGCCTGCGGGCCGCGCTCAGGCCGGGAGCACAGCGCTGGCCCCTGAGCTCCCTGGGCGCATGACTCGGTGGAGTTTGAGCGCCAGTTGAAGGTTAAAGCGGTCTTCCTGGTTGTCCAGGGAAACCCCGCAGAGCGCTTCCACTTTCCGCAGGCGATAGCGAACCGTGTTGGGGTGGACGAAGAGCTCGCTGGCGCACCGGACGGGATCGCAGTTGCACCGGAAAAAGGTATCCAGCGTTTGGATGAGGCCGGGCCGCCTCCTCTCCGATTCGAGGAGAGGCCCCAACATCTCGCGACAGAAACTGTCGACCTCGGGCCGGTTCCCCTGCATGAGGAGGACGCGGTAGCTGCCCAGTTCCCCGAAGGCCGTCACGTGGCCGGGCCCCTTCAGTTCCTTGCCCAGGTCAACGGCCTGGCGGGCTTCCCGGTAGGCTACGGGAAGCTGAAGTGCGCCCTGGCACGGACGGCTGATCCCCACGGAAACCGTGAGCCCCGGCAGGGTCCCGAGGGCCTCGTTTCTGATGGCGGCCGCCAGCCGGTTGATCTCGCCCCGAGAGAGGGAGTCTGCGGGTACCAGCACCGTCACGCTGTCGCTGAGGTCCATGCAGAGGCTGGCCGGAACGTGGAAGGCTGCCGACGCCCGTACCCTCTGCACAAATCGCTCCCGCACTTCCTGGGCGGCTGCCTCGTCTCGGGATACCTTCACGCAATAACGCTCGAAGTCGTCTATGTCGAAGACCATCACCACGTAGCTCGAGGAGACGTTCATGCCGGCGTGCCGGGCCCGCGACTCCAGGGCTTCCATGGAGGTGACGTTTCTGCTCAAGAGGTCCCAGAGGAACTGGTTCTGGAACCGGCGTTGCACCTCGGTGACGGCCTGCGGCTTGGCCATCTCCAGGGCCAGGACGGTCACCGCGTGTTCCAGGGCGGTGGACTCGACATCACCGACGGGGCCTGATGCCTTCAGCAAAACGTAAGCGTGCAGGCGCTTGCCTGCCCTCACCGGTAGGACCCGGAGGTCTTCTTTCCCACCCGCGGCGCCCGGTTCCCCTCCCGCTGTCCTTCCCAGTTCCTCCTTCAACTCCGCTTCCTCCCACGATCGGGACGGGGAAGCGGCCAGGATTTTACCCTCCGGATCAGCCACGGCGGCCCGTGCACGGGTGAGGGAGGAAAGCAGGTCCAGAACGCCCTGGATCCCCCGGCCCTCCAGGGCGGCTCGGGTGAACGTATCGTGGATCTCCTGCGCCCGGCTCAGGCGGACCGCCTGCCGGTTGATGATCTCGGTGTACAGCGGGACCATAACGTCTATCCAGGCGCAGTCAACGGGCATTTCGATGAGGGGCAGGTTAAGCCCGTCGGCGAGTTCTGCCATCCGGGCGGGGATGAACTCCACGTACCGCTTGAGTTTGATGCCCAGCCCGGCCGCGCCGCGATCGGCCAGGTCCTGGATCAGGCGGACCTGTTCGTCGGGGTTGTCCTTGAGCACAAAGATGTTGGACAGTAACAGTTCTCCGCCCCGGAGCCAGTTCTTGATGTCAGGGGTATCCATCACAGTTATGGTCCGGATGGCCCGGTCAAGGCCGCCCGCGCCGGCGATCACGCGTGCCCTCTGCATGATACCGATACCCAGCGCTTCAGCGACCGTCAGCACGTTATCACCCGCGTGTACTGTTCGCTGCGGGACAGCGATCCCCTGCCCGGCTTGGAGACCCTGCAAGACTGTATGCGTTTGTTTATAGCACGCCACACAGGGATGGTTGCGTTGCTTCCTTGGCGTTGGGGTTTAAAAGGCCTGCGGCTTGCCGGATACCACCCCACCGTGTGGCGGCTCTACTCCTGCGCGGCTGTGAGGGGGCGGGGTTTGTCCTGAACGTTGTGGATTTTCGTGGCGGGTCCTCGCTCGTTCTTTAGGCCGCTTTCACCTCCCTGGATGCATCTGGGAACACCTCTTTCTGGAGAGCTTGGACTAGAAAGGGAATATCACGGTAGCCAGCAGTGCGGTGGAACCGGGACTCAGCTTCCAGTAGGCCCGCCGCCGTCCACCGCAGTACCTGCTCGCCGTTCTGCCAACGCTTCACGTTACGGGCAACCGTGCGCACGGCGTCGAAAGCCGACTCCATAACGTTGGTGGATCGCAGGCTGCGAGCGAGCAAGTCCGGCAGCCCAACCTGAGTACCGTTGGGGCCTTCTGCCTGTGGCACGTTGCCACCTGATTGGCTAACAGTCCAACACCCGAGTTCGACAGTTTGTAGGGAGACGTAAGGCGTAGACGGGCTTCTCCCAATGATTTTCCGGCTGGAAATTTCTCCGCGTGTAACTACACCTGTCAGTTTCTGGGCTCGGCCAGGAGGACCAGG
>JBFMCJ010000214.1 GCA_040754675.1 Bacillota bacterium | reverse complement strand
GAGAGCCTTTACCTCAGCTAACAGGCTCCTGGCCTCCGCGGCGTCCCCGAAGGCGCGAACATGAGTATCATCCCACGACACATAACTGCTATTACCGACGAGCGAATAGTTGAGCAGCCTCGCCAGTCTGCGTTCTCTAAACGTGAGAAAAAACCAGAAGGACCTGCTGTCGACCTGCCAGGTCTCTTCGAGTACTGGTACGGTACCTACCGCGGGGAGCCGAACGCCACTCCATGGCGACGATCGCGATTTGCTCCATCCAAGTTGCCCACGCGCAGGAATAAAACCCGCCCACATCACTGCGGCACCTGTCCCGTCAGGCCGGATCCGCAAGTACGGGGTATCGACGCAATGGTCAATGGGCGCCAGCACAAAACCAGACTCGCCCAGCTGTTGCAACCAGACCGGCGACACATCCGCAAGGCCGGTGTAGACCACAATCCGGTCGAACGGAGCCGCCTCCTTGAAGCCGTTGTAACCGTCGCCTGTAGCGAATCTTGTGGGGAAGCCGAGGCGCCTGTGGACCTCTCGAGCACGCTCTACAAGTCGGGCATCCACATCCACTGCCGTAACCTGGCCCTCAGACCCAACAAGCCGGCTCAACAGAGCAGTGCTGTAGCCAACCCCGCACCCGATCTCCAGAATGTTCATTCCGGGCCGCACATCAAAGGCACGCAACACCGAGCCGATGAGGCTAGGCTGCGATGTCGAGGAGACCGGAAGACCGTCTTTGACGTCCAGTACTAAGGCCCGATTCGAGTATATAGCGGCAAGGGAGCGCTCACCTTCTGCGGGTCTGAGCACCCATCCAGCAGGGCTGTGCTCGAACCACGAATCGACAAAAAGGTGGCGAGGTACCGCAGCAAAGGCGCTGAGAATGCCCGCGTCCGCTACACCTGCTGCACGCAGTTTTTCCAAGAAGGAAGCCAGGCAAGCTTCGTGGCTTTCGGAGGTTTTCTGCGCCGCCATCTTCTGAGAGTCCTGACCGGTTTCCCTACCGGTGCCTCGCTGCATTTCCATCGTTGCGACCTAACTCCCGGTTGCCTGTGTAATTGGTGTACACGACCCGGCATTGAAAGCGCATACCGGCATTATTCCCAGCGAAGCTGAGGCAGCCGCCGGTGGAGATCCCGAAGCGGCAAGGAGACGACGGGCAGGGAGAAGTTGCCGGCCGCTTCGCTCCACGAAAGGGCGGAGCCGTGGGGGTCGGCGTCGCCCGCCGGTTCGGGGCGGCTTGCCTCGAACTTCTTGGCCGTACACGGCATGACCGGCAGCCGTTGCAATCCCCGGAACTCCCCTCAGCCGGCGGGCCTGGACTCAGACCGGCTGTCAGGGTCCATGAACCTGTACTCGTCCACGTCGCAAACGGGCCGGTAGCCCATCTCCTGATAGATGTGGTTGGAGGTCGGGTTACTGAGGTCGGTGAAGAGAAAGCAGTACTTGTATCCGGTGTCCAGCAGGAATTGGCTCAACGCCGAGACGCACGCGCTGGCATACCCCCGGCGTCGGTACTCAGGAGGGGTGTAGACCGCGCTGACGCGAATACCGTTTCCCGTCGGGCCGCTGTAACCGGCCATGGAGACGGGACGACCGTCGTACCAAAGGAACAGCCCCCGGTGCCCCGGCTGAAGGAGGGCGTCCACCCTCTGTTCGGCCTCGCCAGCGTCTGCCTGGCCCAAGGCCTCGGCACCAAACGCTGCCATCCACCTGATGAGTAGGTCCCGGTCAGCTTCGGTGGCGCGGCGGAGGTCGCCGGGCGCCCTACTGGCGGGTCGCACCTGATCCAGTTGGTAGATCCGAAGCGCCCTCGCCTTCTGGAAAGGTTGGCCGCTCCGGCGCTGCCACCGGTCCGCAAAGGTCAGGCTCACGGGGCTGGGCCCGAGCACTCCCGGCAGCCGCCGGTATTCCCGGTAGACATCCTCCGCGATGAGCCAGAGCCCGTCGGCCGCTGAAACCCGGGATAGTACCAGGTTCCGGGGTGGAGTCATGACAGCGGCTGCCACGACCGTGCCGCCGTCCAGGACGATGGCCAGATATGGTTGCCCCTGGACGCGCTCGGGGTGTTCGATAAGACCGTTGGCGATCCCCAGCATGAGGTTGTGATCGGCCTCGTGGTTGAGCAAAAACCCGGCAGCGCGGCGATAGAATTCGGCCGGAGCGTCAAAACGTTCGAGTTTGATCGGGCTCCCCCCTCTGGTCAACGCACAGCACGGCGGACGACCTCGATGACACGGAGCCCGCCGACGACGGTGAGGTGGCACCGCAAGTGAAGGCGCCCATTCGAGCGCGGGCTCGCCGGAAGCAGCCGCCGATGGGAGAAAACCGGTGCGCCAGCAGGGACTCGAACACTTCTCCGCGAGGGCCCCAAGCCACTAACCAGGGTTCCGGGTGCCCGTCGCCCATCGGCACCTCAACAGCTTCCACCGACCGGTATCGCGGCCAGCGCGCCCGCCTCAAAACATGGGGCGCTTGGACCAACGTCCTCATCTGGGCTTTCCCGCAGTTGTCAGGATGGAATCAGCACTCTATACGCTGGTAGCGCCAGCCTACTCTAGGACCCGGACGAAGTCAATGGCGCCCATGGGAGGCGGGTGGCGCCGATCTCGGCCTTCAGCCGGCGCAGCGCGGTGGATTTGCTCATCTCCGACAATTACTGCCCTGCTCCGGGGACGGGAGCAGCCCGGCCCGCCCGGTGCTCCCTGGCCACGAGGTAGGCAGCGCCCGCCACCATCGCGGCCAGGGTCAGCGCACCCAGGTGCGCCCCCAGACCGTAGTGCCATATCGAGGCCAGCGACCCGGCAGCGAGCAAGTAGTAAACGAGGGGAACCATCGTCTTCCGGATGATGTCCCCTTCCCTGCCGACCAGGCCCACCACCGCGGCAGCCGCCACGACGTTGTGGACCGTGATCATGTTGCCGGCGGCCCCGCCCACCGCCTGAGCCGCCACGACTACCTGGGGCAGGCCTCCGATCCGGTCGGCCACGCCCCACTGGAACAGGGAGAACATCATGTTGGAAAGGGTGTTGGAGCCGGCGACGAAGGCGCCCAGGGCCCCGATGACCGGCGCGAAGAACGGCCAGCTGGCGCCAACCGTCGCCGCAACCCCTTTCGCCAGCTCGATGGGCATGCTGTCCAGCCCGGCCGCCCCGCCGCTGGAATTGATGAACACCCGCACCATCGGAACGGCGACCAGCAGGGCAGGGGCTGCGGTGCGCACCTGCCTCCAGGCCAAGCCCACCGCAGCGCCGATTTCCCGGGCCCCCATCCGAAACCCAGCGAAAACGAGGGCCGAAACCACCAGGAAGATGAATCCCGGCGAGTAAAGCACGTCGACGACGGCTCCGAGGCGCGTCCCCAGAATGTCGTTCCACGCCAGCTTCACCGCGCTCAGCCACCTCTTTAGGGGCAGTGCGGGCAGGCGGGTCAAAACGAGAGCGGCCGCCACCAGGGCGTACGGCCCCCAGGCCGCCACGAGCGAAACGCGGGGCGTCTGGCCGTTCACGTCGCCCTCGACCGTCCCCATCCAGTCCCTCTCCCAGCGGGCGCGGGGCGGGAAGTCAAAGGTCTTCTCCGGCAGGAGAAACCCCCGGCGCGCGGCCGGCACGACCACCGCCAGGCCGATAAGCCCTCCCAGCAAACTCGGGAACTCAGGGCCCAGCAGGTAGGCAACCGCCAGGTACGGGACGACCATGGCCAGCCCGGCAAACACGGCGAAGGGCCAGATGCGCAGCCCCTCGAGAAAGCTGCGCCGCTCGCCGTAGAAACGTGTGAGCAGCGCGGAGAGGAACACCGGTATGAGGACGCCAACCGCTGCGTGAAGTGCGGCCGCGCGCACGGCGATGCCGCTCAGGTACTCTCCCCAGGTGAGCCCCGCCCTGGCGGCGGCCTCTCGCACCAGCGGAACGCCCAGTCCCGTGCCGACGCCGAGGAGGATGGGGGTTCCGATCGCCCCGAAAGTTACGGGCGTGCTCTGGATGATGAGCCCGCTCATGGCCGCCGCCATCGCCGGAAACCCCAGACCGAGCAGGAGCGGACCCACCACGGCGGCCGGCGTGCCGAAACCGGCCGCGCCTTCGAGGAAGCTGCCAAACAGCCATGCGACGATGATGGCCTGCACCCGCCGGTCCGGGTTGATTCGCGTGAAAGCCGCCCGGATGGTGGCGAGCGCGCCGTTGGCCCTCAGCGTGGCCAGCAGCAACAGGGCTCCGAAGACGATGTAAAGGATGCTGAGCGCAACGATGACCCCCTGGATGGTGGAGGCGAGGACGGCCCGGGGGGCGACGCCCCAGACCCAGAGGGCCTCCGCCACCGCCACCACGTAGGCCACGGGCAGGGCTCGAAGCGCGGGCCACCGCAACACCACCAGGAAAAGAAGGACGCTCAAGATGGGAAGCAGCGCGAGGAGGGCAAACACCCCGGCAACACCTCTCCCTGGCCTCAGGGTGTCTCCCGTAGCAGCCGGTTCATGCACGGGCAGCAGCCGGCGCCGGCGAGTCGAGATCGTCCTGAGCGCACCCCTACCCGATCTGGCCGAGCGCCCGGTGCACCTTCAGATACGCTTCGACGTCGGTCAGCTGGGCAAGGAACGCCTTGACGCGCCGGCCCGTCTCGCTGTGCAGCCATTCCCGGGAGATCACCCCGTTGCGGATGGCCCTCTTGTAAAGCTGCAGGTTGCTTCCCATGGAGGTCGTCGAGTAGAGCATCGCCATCAGCTCGTAAAACCGCCTGAGGGGAAGCCGCGGCCTGACCGTCGTGTGCAGGAAGTCGAGCAGTTCGTCGTGCCATTCCTCCACTTTAAGAAGCCCCTGCCGCAGCCACTGCCTCGCCAGAACCGTTCCCGGAAGCGGCGTCAGCACGGTGTATTGCGGGAACGCAATGCCGAGCCTGCGCACGAAGGCCGCCAGTTCGAAAAAGTCGGACTCCTCCCAGTCCGGATTGACGATAAAGCAGCCCCAGGCCTCGACCCCGCAGCGGCGCATCTCGTCCAGAGCGCAGAGCGCGTGCTCCAGGCGGTTGCGCTTGTGGTGAAGCTCGCGAATCTCGCTTTCTTTATGGGACTCGATGCCGAGCAGCAGGACCTTCAGTCCGGCTTTCGACCAGTGCTCCACCAGGGCGGGCCGGCGGGCCACGTCGTCGGTGCGCACCTGCGCCCAGTACTTCCACTTGCGACCCTTCCAGGATGGGTCGGAAGCGATCCGCTCCCGGATGCGCGCCGCGATCTCCTGCGCGCGGCGGCCATCGACCCAAAACTCGTCGTCGACGAAGGCCACCACCTGCACCGCTTCCGGGAGCCGCTCGAGCTCCGCCATCACCCGGTCGGGGCTCTTGGTCCGGTAACGCCGGGAGTTGAAGACCCACACCGAACAGAAGCTGCAGTCGTAGGGGCAGCCCCGGCTCGTCTCCACGGACCCCGCCACGCCCATCACGTTCAGGTAATACCGGTCCTGGTGGCGTTCCACCAGCGACCAGTCCGGCATGGGAAGGGTGTCGAGATCCTCTATCGGCGGCCGGGGCGCCGTTCGCACCACCCGCCCGTCCCGGCGGAAGGCCAGGCCGGGAATGGACTGCCAGCTGTCGCCGCGGGCGAAGGCATCCATCAGTTCGGGGAAAGTCTTTTCGCCTTCGCCCAGCACCAGCACGTCGACCGCGGGCTCGGAAAGGGCGTCTTCGGGAGCCATGGTGGCGTGATAGCCACCCCAGACGATGAGGGCTTCCGGGCACGAGGCCCTGATCCGGCGCGCGAGGCCCTTGGCCGCCCACGCCTCGGCCGTGTACGCGGTGAGGCCGACGACGTCCGGACGAAAGGCGGCCAGGGTTCGTTCCAGCACCGCATCCTCTTCCAGGCGCAGGTCCAGGATGCGGCAGTCGTCGCGGGGCGCCGAGGCGGCGACCATGAGCAGGTCGAGTGGCGCCACCCGGGCGAGGCTGGTAAAGCCCACGCTAACGCTGGAAATATCCGGCTTCACGAGCAGGATGCGCAGCCGCCTTCGCGCACGCGGGGAGCCCGAGGGAACGGAGAGGGGCGCGCCAGCGCCAACGCCGTCGGCGCCCGCTGAAACGGGCAAGGAAGCCATGGGGAACCATCTCCTTTTATCGGGAACCTGCCGGGGACGTCTATCCGCTGACGGTGGGACGGGGGGAACGCCTCCTGCGGGTAGGGCGAACGCCGTGCGAATGGAGAGCCGGCAGCCGGATGTCCCGGAGCGAGCTCCGTTTTCGGGATCTCGGTTTTGAGATGAATTCTTTACGCGGGGCGCTGGCCCCTTCTCTGGCGAGTCGCCGGCAAGGGGCTGAACTCTCGGCGACCCTGGCAGCGGCTGCCCGGCAGGGATGGATCGCCGAAGATGAGCGGGCGATGGCCGCAGCAGGGCTGGCGCTGATACGGCCGGCACTGAACGCTGCAGGACAGGGCGGACCAGGTGTGGAAGGCCCCAAAGCCGGGACAGTTGCGCTGCTGGGGGTGGGTTGTGTGCCCCAACAGCTCACGGTTCTGCGTGCCTTCGTGGAAGCTGCCACCGACGGCGGAGCGGCGGGATGGGTGCTGGACCTCCCCAGCTGCTATTGCTGGGCGCCCGATCACGATCGGGTGCTTTCGCTGCTGCCCCAGGCGGCTCGCTTCGCCTCCGCATGGCTCCGCCGTCACGGGGAGCCCGTGCAGCTTACGTCGCCGCTGTCCGTGGAGGTGGTCGAGCTTTTGGTCCGCGACGGCTCCATGGGGCGAGGCGGCACCTGGGCGCTTTTTCTCCCCGATCTCGTGCCGCTCACCGCCGAGGAACTCCATCATGGCCTGCTCTACCTGCAATGGTCTCGGCTCGACCTCTTCGAAACCCTGGCTGACCTGCCGGGAGGGGCGATGGAGTGGTGCATCCCCGGCTCCCGGACCATCCGCGAGATCTTGATTCACCTGGCTCAGACCG
>JBFMCJ010000213.1 GCA_040754675.1 Bacillota bacterium | reverse complement strand
CGCCCGCCAGACCGCTACGGGGGCGGCGCTGCGCAGCCGGCTGGCCTGGGCGGCGCCGTGGGGGGCCAGGGTATAGCAGGGAACAGGCGGGGTCACCAAAAGGCCCCCACCGGGACTTGACACATACCCATGAAAAAGCGCGTTTGACATCGGCTCCGCAGCCCGGTATCATACCGACGGCGCACGTGAGCGCCGTCGTTTTTCTTTATCCGGCGCCATCGTCTAGGCGGTCAAGGACGCCGCCCTTTCAAGGCGGAAACACGGGTTCGAATCCCGTTGGCGCTACCAAGTCGGCGCGACATTTCCTTCCCGCCTCCACGCGGGCCAGGAGGGCCACCGGCGACAGTTCCCCTCGCGGGTCAGGCCAGAACGTCGCCGCGACGGTCCGGCGCTCCGGGTCGAAGACGAGCTGGCGGACGAACGATGCCACGAACCGGCGGAGCTGCTCGGCGTCCCGGCTCTCGGCCGCCCGGTTGAGCGCCGCCAGCGCTTGCGCTCAGCCAGGCGCCGCGACTGCGCGATGACCTGGTGGGCCTCCTCTTCGCTGATGATGGCAGGGTGCGCGTTGGGCTTGATCACCCACTCTTCACGCGGCTTGAACTTGACGCCTCTGGGCTTCGGACCCTTCATGTAGTGCCGGTTCCACATCCCGTAGCCGGCGTACTGCAACACGCAGTCCTCCCGGCACATCGTGACAATGGTCGTCACCGCCCATTTGTCGCCCTTCGGCGACGGTATGCCCTCAGCGTTTAGGGCATCCCGGATTTCGCGGTAGCTACGACCTTCGCCCCGCCAGCGCAGGATGCGCCGCACCACCTCGGCTGCGGACGGATCGATCTCCCAGAGTTGCTTGATGACCCGCCGGCCCTTGCGGTCTCTCTGCCCGGTGTCGACCTCGGCGGACCGGTATCCGTAAGGAGGCTTGCCGCCGTTTTTGTAGCAGTAGCCGCTCGAAGGATCGCGGCGGCGGATGTTGCCGGCCATCCCACGCAGGGTGTACTCGCGGTTCTGCAGCGACCCCGCGTGGGGCATGAGCTCCTCGATCCCCTGCATCCAAAGCCCTGCGATGCTAAGCGGATCATAGTCCGCCTGGGCTGTTTGCACCGTGTAGCGCTTGCCCTCCTGGGGAGCCTCAGCACTATTACGCCCTCATCTTCTCGCTATTGCTCCAGGACGCGGGGGCGCTACGTCCGTGACCAAGCTGTAGCAAACGGGACGAATTAGCCAGAATGCCCACGTCGGGCAGCGACTGGGCCGCGGCCGCCAAGATGGGGGGCACCCAGCCCGCCGCGGCCAGGCTCAGCCCGACCAGGTTATAAGCGGCCGTGAAGGCCAGGTTCCCTTTGACCACTCGCAGGGTCCGGCGGGCGATCCCGAATGCCCGGGGTACGAGGCTCCAGTCATCGTTCATCAGGACGACATGGGCCGCCTCGATGGCCACGTCGGTCCCCAGCGCTCCCATCGCGATGCCGACATCCGCCTGGGCGAGGGAGGGGGCATCGTTGACGCCGTCGCCGATCATGACGACCCGGTGTCCTCGGGCCTGATACTCCCTGACGACGGCCATCTTGTCCTCGGGTAGGAGGTTGGCCCGGTAGGCGATCCCGAGCTCGCGGGCCACCGCGGATGCCACCCGCTCGTTGTCCCCCGTGAGGATCTCCACATGACGGATGCCGAGCGCTTTGAGCTTTTGGATGGCCTGCCGCACGTCCGGGCGTAGCCGGTCCGCAGCGCCGAGCACCCCGACGACGCTGCCGTCGCAGGCCACCTGCATCACGGTTTTCCCCTCATCCTGGAGACGGCGCAAGACGTTCAGGGCCTCGTCAGGCAGCTCCACAACAGCACCGGCGTGCTCAGACGGCTCGCTTCCCGCGTTCGGCCTGGACGACGAAGCTTTTCCCACCATCACGGTGTGGCCGTTCCACTCCGCGCGCACGCCCACCCCGGCTAGCGCCTCGAAGCGCTGCGGTTCCGCCAGCGGCACTCCTTCTCTTCGGGCGGCCTCCCGGATCGCCTCGGCCAGGGGGTGTTCGCTGAAGCGCTCGGCGGATGCGGCCAGGGCCAGCACCTCGGCACCCGAAAAGCCGTTCAGCGCCACCACGTCGGTTAGCTGCGGGCGGCCGAGGGTCAGGGTCCCTGTCTTGTCGATCAGCAAGACGTCGGCGCTGGCCAGAAGCTCCAGGTAGCGGCCCCCCTTGATGAGTAGCCCCTGCCGCGCCGCGGCGCCCACCGAGGCCAGTACGGCGACGGGGGTTGCCAGGGCGAAGGAGCAGGAACAGGCCACGACCAGCACCGCTGCTGTCGCCAGAGGGTCCCGACGCACCAGCAGCGTCAACGCGGCCACCACCAGCACCACGGGCAGGTAGTATGCAGAGAACCGGTCCGCCAGGCGCTGGATCTCGGCCCGGTTGGCCTCCGCCTGCTCCACGAGGCGGATGATTCGGGCAAACGTGGTATCCGGCCCCACGTGGGTGGCCCGGATGCGTAGACTGCCCAGCCAGATCAGCGCGGAGGCGAACACCCCGCAGCCGGGGCCGACCTCGACGGGCATGGATTCGCCCGTGATGGCCGCTTGATCGATGGTGGCCTGGCCAGCCACCACCTCGCCGTCTACCGGGATCTTCTCGCCCGGGCGCACGACCACGATCTCGCCTGCCCCCACCTGGTCGGCAGGCACTTCCCGCTCCGTGCCGTCCCGCACGACCCGGGCCATGCGGGGGGCCAGCGCAACCAGGGTCTTCACGGCGCGCCGGGCCCTTTCCGTGGTGAAGCGCTCCACGTAGTCGCCCACCCGCATGAAGAAGACCACGACCGCCGCCGTGGCCCATTCACCGACGGCGACGGCGGCCAGTGCGCCCACCGTCATGAGCGTGTGGGAGGTGACTCGGCGCCGGAAGGCCGCCCGCAGCACGCTGCGGAAGACGGGGAACCCTCCGGCAAGAATGGCTGCCAGCCATACCGGCCAGGGCACGCGGCGGGTCATCGCTTCCCACAGCCCCAGCCACTCCCCCACCACGACGAACAGCACGGCGCCGAGCGCGGCACCCAACAGCGCCAGGGCCGGGCGCGCAAAGGCGTCTGACCCGCGAGAGGACTCCACGGTAGACCCTGTCTTGCTGCGTCTGGCGGCCCCTTGCCGGGTTACGGGTCTTGTGACGTCCGTCGGCCCGGGGCCGTCCGCGTCAGAGCTCCCGCGCCCGACAGGGCCGTCGAGCCCTACGGGGGCATCGGCCACCGTGTAGCCGGCAGCCTGCACCGCTTGCCGGATGCCTTCCAGGTTGGCTTGTTTGGGATCCAGCCGTACGACGGCCTTTTCGGTAGCCAACCACACGTCGACACCTTTGACGCCGGGCACCGCGGCAATGGCCGAGCGGACGTGGCGGGCGCATGCCGCGCAGTCCATGCCGAGGATGCGAAGCTCGAGGGTAACATCATCCGGCATGGTCGGCCTCCCGCTCCCCGCTTCCCTCGCCGTAACGGGTGCAGAGGTAGACCCCTTGGGCCACATCGGCCAACAACGCCTCCGCCAGGGCCAGCAATTCACCCACCCGGTCGTCGCTCAGCCGGTACAGAACGTGGCGACCCTGGCGCTCACGGGTCGCCAGGCCGCAGTCATGAAGACAGGCCAAGTGGTTGGAGACGTTCGACTGGCTCAGGCCGGTTACCTCAACGATGGCGGCGACGGTGAGCGGACCTCCCCGCAGACACTCCAGGATCCGCAGGCGGGACGGGTCGGCAAAACCCCGGAAGAACTTCGCCTTGAGGACGACGGCCTGGGATTGCGCCTGTAAGAGCACAGGTATGCCCTCCGCATCATCATATTTCCATTGGATGATATGTCGAGCGCGGGTGACCCCGTCAAGCCTGTCCCGGTCACGAAAGGTGGGCACGGAACGCAGCCCACGCCACCAGCAGTGCGGCCACCACCCACAGCACTACGACGATGGCGCCGCCTGCCCGGCTGACTGGCAGGACGACCCTTGTTGCCGCCTTCTCCCGGGCCTCCGCCATGACCGCCAGTGGGAGGAGCGGACGACAGCGAGCGCCAGCGAGCCCCATACGAGCGAGGGCGAGCCTTTGCCCGGACACCCGCCCAAAAGCCTGTCCCGTCGGCGCCGGCGTGCCGCCAAAAATGGTACGGTAGAATCGCCGGGGGAGTCTAGATGGTGTTCGACACCTACGAGGCCCTAAAATCGATTCCCATCGACCGAATCTTGCTGGCTGCTTCCGTGCTCGTCGGGCTCAGCCTGCTGTTCGCCCGGGCGGCCGGACGACTGGGCGTTCCGGCCCTGGCGCTGTTTCTCCTCGTGGGCATGCTGGCCGGATCCGATGGGCCCGGCGGGATCTACTTCGACGATCCCTGGCTGGCCCGGTTCCTCGGGGTCAGCGCCCTGACCGTCATCCTGTTCGCCGGAGGGCTGGACACGGACTGGCACCAGGTGCGGCCCGTGCTGTGGCCAGCCGTGGCGCTCTCGACGGCAGGAGTGGCCCTCACCGCGGCGCTGGTGGGCCTCTTCGCGGCGGGTGCCCTGGGTTTCGGCCTCCGGGAGGGGCTCCTGGTGGGAGCGGTCATCTCCTCCACGGACGCGGCCGCGGTCTTCATGGTGCTGCGATCGAAGAAGGTCGCGCTCCAGGGGCGCCTGGCGCCGCTGCTCGAGCTCGAGTCGGGCAGCAACGACCCCATGGCGGTCTTTCTCACCGCTGCCCTCGTCCAGGTGCTCATGGCGCCCGAGACGTCTCCCCTCTGGCTGGCGGCTTCCTTCATGGTGCAGATGGCCCTCGGCGGTGCGCTCGGCTACGGGTTGGGTCGGGCCGGCCTGTGGTTGCTTCACCGGATGCGGTTCGAACAGGAGGCGCTGTATCCGCTGCTCGCGGTGACCCTCGCGGTCTTCGTGTACGCCCTGGTGGCCGCCCTCGGCGGTAGCGGCTTCCTGGCGGTCTACGTGGCGGGCCTGGTGATCGGCAACTCGACGCTGCCGTACCGGCGCTTCCTGATGCGCTTCATCGACTCGCTAGCTTGGCTGGGGCAGATCGTCATGTTCCTGACCCTCGGGCTGCTGGTCTTCCCTCGCCAGCTCGTGCAGGTGGCAGGCCCCGGGCTGGCGCTGGCGGCGTTTTTGATGCTCGTGGCGCGGCCGGCGGCGGTGCTGGCCATCGTGCCGTGGTTCGGGCTGCGGTGGCGGGAGGCGCTGCTGGTGGCCTGGGTGGGCTTGAGGGGGGCCGTCCCCATCATCCTGGCCACGGTGCCCAGGCTGGCAGGGGTTTCGGGCGCGCAGACCATCTTCAACGTGATCTTCTTCGTGGTGCTGACGTCGGCGCTCGTACAGGGCACGTCCGTTCCCTACGTGGCGCGGTGGCTGGGGGTGGCGGCGTCGGAGCGGGCCCGGCGGCGCTCGCCGCTGGAGCTGGTACCCAATGAAGCCATGGACAGCGAGCTTCTGGAACTGGCCGTCCCGCTGGAGTCTCCCCTGGCAGGAAAGCCCGTGGCGCAACTTGGACTCCCGAAGGAAACGCTCATTGTCATGCTCAGCCGGGACGGGCAGTACCGGGTACCGACCGGAAGCACGACGGTTGAGGCTGGCGACATGCTGTTCATTCTAGGCCCACGCGCCGTTCTGGAGGAGGTACGGTCTCGCTTCACGGTTGCATCCGAACCGGAGCGCCAGGGCCATTGAGCGTGTATCCCCCACCCAGCAGGAGGGCAAGGGATTGTCAAGTTCGGCGCAGTCCCCCGGATGAGGCAGGTACCGGGTGCGCGCCGTCCGGCCATAGGCGACGAAAGTTAACGGAGAAGCTGGCCCAGTTGCGGAAGGTGAGTACACAGAATGACCCGCACCACCAGGAGTGCGGTGACAGCCCATAGCACCACGACGATGACGCTATCTGCCCCGCTCACTGGCAGGGCGACTCCCTCCTCGCCTTCCGGGGCCTCTGCCATGACCGCTGGTGGGATGAGCCGCACGGCAACCAGAACGCCGACGGTAATGAGAAGGAGGTCATCGGGCTGCCCCATGCACAGGAATCGGCCGCCTTGTGGCGGATGAGCATGGTGAGCGCACGAGCCGCGGCCGTACTTCGCCCCCGACCTGCAAGAAGTCCTGAGCCGGAGACCGGACCTCATCGTCTACGAACCCAAGCCCTGGGCGGCACAGGGCAGAGGGCCGCAGCCGGCGCCCGGAGCGCGACAGTCAGAAACGGCTGCGCCCGCCCTGGCACCTTATCGAGCGCACCCCGGGTCCCGGGCGGGTGCCGGTACTCGTCTTTTTCTTGACCACGTTGGGGAAATAAGGCTCTCCCGTGTCGTGCCCGATGATGGCCGACCCTATCTATGCCGGAGGGATCAAGGCCAGACTACGCGGCACTCTGCCGACCCCGACCGCACCGCTTACTGGGTGTCGCTCAGGTAGGGTCACGGCAGGGCGACAGGACCCCCTCCGACTCTGGCGTACACCCTTCCGGGCGCATCGCAAGGCTGGCCTGGCGATTCTGCAGCAGGCGGGTAACCCGTGAAGAAGCGGTGAAGAGGGCATGGAGAGCTTTTGGCAACCGCCGCGCGAGCTCGCTCCCGGTATCCGGGTCTTTGAGGAGCACGCCACGCGCTACGACCCGTGGTTTGAGGCTGATCCAGGGCGTGTGCTGTTCGAGATGGAGCTGCAGGCGGTGCGCCTGGCTCTGGAAGGCTTGCCGCGCCCGTTCCTCGAAATCGGTGCGGGATCCGGCCGATTCACCGAGGCGCTTGCCCTTGAAGTGGGCGTCGATCCGGCGCGCGCCGCCCTCGACGTCTTCGCCCGGCGGCTCAAGGATCGGCCCCAGGCCGACGTGCAGCTCGTCCAGGCCACCGGCGAGGCGCTGCCGTTCGCCGATGCGAGCTTTGGTGCGGGGCTGCTGGTCGTCACCCTCTGTTTTGCAGGGGACCCGCCGCGCCTGATCCAGGAGGCCGCCC